>CAMWLX010000320.1 GCA_947175225.1 uncultured Porphyromonadaceae bacterium | reverse complement strand
TTTGCTAATTTGACAAATAATACTGAAAAATTATGTGCGATCTTTAAAGTAAGAGTATGTAGACTGTACTTTTCTGACGAAATTAACGGTCTCCTTCCCTCGGAAATAGCCATTTTTCACGACAGGATCTCGGTAGTATGCCGGTTTTGACTTCATGATGGCAGCCGCCTCGACATTGTCGTTCCATTTTTGTGAATTGAGTCCATACTTATTGGCAAGCGCAATAGCATCAAGGATATGTCCGGGACCGGAATTATACGAAGCCAAAATGAAACTCTCTCTTTCAGTCTGATCCGGAACTTTATTTTCAAACAATTTATTAAGATCTGATAATATTTTAATTGCTACATCCACACATTTTGAAGGATTCAGCATTTCGCTTGGATTATATCCGTATGATTCTGCTGTGCGTGGCATGACCTGCATAATTCCTTTTGCCCCTGCCCAACTTGACACATCGGCATCAAAATGAGACTCTACATAGGCAATGGCAGCTATAAGTCGCCAATCAAGACCGGCTTTTTCCCCGGCAACTTTGAATATATTATCGTAGGGTGAAATTCGTCCATCGGTGAATGTAAGCATTCGCAGATCGTCAAGATCCTTATGAGGACCATCGAAGAATTCAAGCTTGGAGAGATGATAATATTTTTTAAATACTTCAGATTCGTCATTTTTCTCATCAGCAAACCATCGGTCGAGAGCCGTGGCTATACCTTGTGAATCCGGCGCCACTGCCCAACGGGAATATTGGTCAAGACTTATTTTCACTGATATGTCGAGACCGGGATAGTAGGAGAGGGCAGCTTCAGCTACATCTGAGTCAACAACCGTAAGACCGATTTCTCCTTTCCAAACCATGTTTAGCAAGTCATCATCGCTGATGGTGTCTTTTGCAATTGGCTTGATTCTGATGCCTCCTCCGATTTCCTCGTTAAGGTTTTGCATTCGGTAGAAATACTTTGAATCATTTTGAACGGTCACTTCTCGACCTACGAGGTCTGTAACGTCTGACACTATTGAATCTTTTGAGAGATCAGAATTTTGAACCAATACCTGATTGCTCACATTGCGTGGACCACATAGAAGCACACGGTCTTGAAACTCAGCTGTGACGGGTACAGGACTTGCCAAGATATCGATCTTTCCTTCATCGAGCCATTGGATCATTTCAGAAATAGTGCCACCAACTATGACCTTGAATTGAAGTCCATAAAATTTTGAGAATCTTGACATAAGTTCATAGTCATAGCCCATTGGAGTGCCACGATAGTCGAAATAGGTAGTGGGGGAGTTGATCATGCCTACTCGAAGAGTGTCTGGAAGATCGATATGCATACCATCTAAGTTGATGCTATGACTGTTGCTGCGTTTGCACTGGCATGATGCTATTAAAAATAATGTCATTGCCAGTAAAATAGAAGAGATGTTCTTTAGATGATTCATGGTATAATCACTTATTGATTTAAGTTTTGTTACCTATTGATATATGCTGTGAATTTATCGAGGAGATTAAAATTGATATCAACATATCTTTTTTCTGCGTCGCATAAAGTTGCGGCTACGCATACATCTCCAGCAAGTCCGCAGATATCTATTTCAGCTATTCCTTCATTTTTTATCAAACTGTCAAGATATGCAGTCCCTTTAGGATTTTGGAAAATGGAATATTCATCTTTGTCAGAGTCTTCACCCTTATATAGAATATGAGTCTTGTCAGCGTGTTGCAGAATGGCTTCCATGATTGCCGGCCAAATTGCTGCTCCAACTGACGACTCAACACAATGGATGGGCCATTTTCCTCCAAAATCATTGAAAGAGCAGTGTGTCAAGGTATGACGATCGCATGTGATGCAAATCAATTTATATTCCAAGCCATGTTCCTTTATATGGCTTGCAAGAGAATCCATAGCCTCAACGGCTCCCGGCACAGGCAACGAACCATCGATGAAATCTATCTGCGGATCCACGATAAGCAGCATCCAATTTTCTTTACTCTTCATAAGCAAATTTTTTCAATTCGTAAATAAGTTTAAACAACTTCGACTACAAAAAAAGCAATTTTATCTTAAATCAACAACCTATTCTGAAAAAAAGATTTAGTGACCACCCCCGGGACCAGTACTTCCTCCAGTTGTTCGTGCGGTAGCAGTAGTGGAGTTAGAGCCGGATATGATGGTGTAAGTCTTTCCGCTTATCATATCGGGAGTGCTGATGAGAAGAGAGGAACCACCGGACCCTCCCCAGCCCCAGCCACCACCGGGACCGCCGGGACCGCGAGTAGTGGAATTATCGCCGTATTTTGCAGGAATCGTAAATGTTGCCAATACATTATCTCCTTCCTTTACTGTGACTACTGAACCGGCTTCAACAGCTTGCGTAAGCATTACGTATGCTTGTGTTGAATTAGAGTTGGAAGGAGCAGAATTTCCACCTCCTGCAGCAAGGATGTTTCCGCCCGTGATATAGACAGTATAGCCGTCTCCTGCATCAAGGCCTTGTTCCGGACTTGAAGCACCGATAACTGTCATCTTTCCTCCCGCGATATATATATTGCCGTTAGAATCGATGGCATCGCCAGTGCCTGTTGTGACCTCAATTTCACCTCCATTGATATAAGTGTGGCTTGAAGAGTTAGTGCCATCTTCGTATGCTCGTATTGTAATTTTGCCACCATTGATAGTAAGTGTCTTTTTACTTTCAAGTCCTTCACCACCGTTTCCTTTAGTCTCAATGGTGATATCACCGTCGTCAATGACAATTGTGCCGTCTACCTTGATCCCCTTGGGAGATGATTTATAGTCGGAAGACAAACGATCAGCATTTCCTGTATAGTTATTGTTCACACTGCCATTGACATATGCCATCATGCCCCCGGAAGTGGAAATATTGAAAGTGCCTCCTGAAATCAGACAATCACCGTCGACACTGATCCCTTTTCCTCCTCCATTTGTAGCAGTTAGATTTAGAGTTCCTCCGCTGATATTTAGATTTCCGTCAATGCCAATACAAGAGGAAGCCTTGGTCTTTTGCTTAGCAGAATCCCAAAATCCACCGCCATTAACAGAGGCAGTCAGTTCACCTTTCGTCATGATGAAATCGCCATCAGCTTTAAGTGCTTTTGCAGCATCTGCCGTCACGTTGATATTGATGGTGCCACCTTTTATGGTAATGCTTCCGGTGTCTTCCGCTTCACGGTCGGTATCATCCTTATACTCAATCTGGATGCCATCATCGCCGGTGCCGCTTATCTGTAAGTCACCGCTCTCCATAAGGAAATATTGATTGCAGCTTATGCCATCCTTCTTAGCAGAAATCACGTTGATTTTGGCATTCTTGATCTCTATATACTCTTTGGCAGCAATGGCATGACCCTTGTTGCCAATTACGTTGAGTGTTCCTTTCTGTTTGAACTCAAGATGTCCTTTGCAATAGAGGGATGCTTTCTGACTTCCTGAAGCTCCATCTGTGAGTGTATTTACAGTGTTCTCCTTTACTCTCACAGCAATACGCTTTCCATTCTCGATGTCGATTGCGGCTCCGCTTGGATTTGTCAAAGTGAGTCCATCAAGTTCGATGCTTGCTTTGTAGCTTCCCTCAAGTGAAAACTCTCCGTCAGAGCATTCACCTGATAAAATGTATGTGATTTCTCCGCAGGTAGTGTCTGACACATCTTTACTCTGCTCAATTGATACGTGACCCCCTTCAACATCGACATCAACATATTGCGCAATGTTGCCGGCTACTGTGACAAAAGCAGAGGTGCTTCCATACACTACGTTGACAGTATTGTCGGCTATAGATTGATCGGTTGTGGTGATATTCTTGATGTCTTCAATATCAAATGTCTTGCCAAGAATGGTCAGTTCTGATCCATTGCTATAGTTCATTACTCCTGTTTGCGACGAATCAAACTGATATGTCACGTAGCCGCAATTGACATTCAATGTCTGGGCATGAGCGGGTGCAAAACAAAGCAATGTTGCTGAAAGTACCCCTAAAAAAATATATTTCGGTTTCATTTGCTAATGCTTACTTTAAATGTGACACCATTCTTTGAGTTCAAGATATAAATGCCGGTGGGCAATCCATTCAAGGCATCGGATTTAGTTTCGAATTTGCCAAGACATATGCCATTAACAGAAAATGCAGTTACTTCACTGTTGTCGACGGCAGATACCTCACCGACTGCATTTATATCAGAAAACTCCATCGATTTGAGAGATGTCAACGGAATTTTTACTGATTCGCTTCCTGAAACGGCGATCATATCACCGTTTTCATACTTTATACTAAGGTCTTTCACTCCTATAGATTGTTCCTCGCCACTAAGAGTACGGAAGACCAATCTATTGTATTCGGCATGTACTCCTATGGAAATAACAGCCAAAATTGCTGATAATAGAATTTTTTTCATTTATTGATATTTTTGTGCTTATATAATATATTACGATGATTAGCAATGACTTATTGTTTTAGTCATGCGATAACTCTTAATTTTTAGCATTCATTAACATATATAATTCATCTGGTAACAATTCAGGTATGAAGCTAATTTGGTATAAGAAAAGCTCCCACATATGGCAGCAGAGATAATTTTATAAATATTATGAATTCAATAGCATACGCCATACAG
>CAMWLX010000319.1 GCA_947175225.1 uncultured Porphyromonadaceae bacterium | reverse complement strand
GCTACATTCCATCAAGAAGAAACCCACAAAGAAGTCAGGGTCTGCAAAAGAGAAGGAATTTCGGGCCCGCGATGAGTTCAACCCATTTCTCCATAATGCTTGGTTGATGCTCGGCAAGGGACAATATTTCAATGGAGATTTCATGGGGGCGGCTGCTACCTTCATGTATATCTCTCGCCATTTCGTGTGGCTACCGGATGTGGTCACAGAGGCGATGCTCTGGCAAGCAAGATGCTACGCTGCCCTCGACTGGACTTATGAGGCAGAGAATATACTTGGGAAAATCAAGGATAAAGACTTGACTAATAAAAATCTCAGACAACTTTATGAGCTTGTAGAAGCATCATATTTGTTGAAAGCCGGACGCTATGCAGATGCCATCCCATTTCTTCAAGAGGCAGCCAAAGGATCCAGCGGAGTGCAGAAGCATAGATTATATTTCCTTCTCGGCCAGGCTTGCCGCCAAGCGGGCAAAGACAATGAGGCATATGAGGCATTCAAAAAAGCTGCAAGTGGCGTATCGACACCCTACCGTCTGAAATTCAATGCCCGGATCAAACAAAGTGAGGTATACCGAGGATCAGACATTTCCAAGGAAGTGGCTGCCCTGAAGGCAATGACGCGATACCAGCGCAACAACGAGTATCTCGATCAGATATACTATGCAATAGGCAACCTTTACATGTCGAGAAAAGACACAGTCCAAGCGAAGGAATATTATCACCTTGCCGTGGAGAAATCCACCCGCAACGGGGTAGACAAAGCTTTCGCTAACCTTGCGCTCGGAGCTATCTATTTTGACGATCATGAGTATACCAAAGCACAGCCTTGCTACTCCGAGGCATTGCCACAGATTCCCCAGACCTATCCGGACTACAAACAAGTAGCGAAAAGATCTGATGTGCTTGACCAACTCGCTGTCTATGCAGGCAATGTTGAGCTTCAAGACTCTCTGCTGACAATAGCCGAACTCCCTGAAGATAAGCGTATGGAGTGGGCCGAAGAAGAAGTGAAAAAACTAAAACAACGAGAGAAAGAGGAAGCTGAGGCTGCTGCGAGAGAGGAAGCGATGGCCAATCGCCCGCAAGGGAACTCCCCTATCGACCAGCAAGGTGGAAACACCGGCTTGCAGTTTAACTCCGACAAGTCATGGTATTTCTACAACAACACTACCAAATCAGCCGGAAAGACTGAGTTCCAACGCCGTTGGGGTGCCCGCAAGCTTGAAGATGACTGGCGACGCCGCAACAAGACTTCATTTGCTTTTGAGGAAGAGTCCACATCGGAAGATGAAGAGACTGAAAACGAAGAAGGAACTGAAAACGAAGCTGAAGGGGAGACCCCTAAAGATGGCAAGGAGGGGGAACCGGACCACGCAACAGATCCTCACTATCCGGAATATTATATCGCACAGCTCCCATTGACTGAAGAGCAGAAGGCTACGGCCGGGGATGTGATACAAGAAGGACTATACAATATGGGTATCATTCTTAAGGATAAATTGGAAGACTTCCAGGCTGCAACCGAAGAATTCGAGACTCTTCTAAAGGATTATCCCGACAACGTCTATCGTCTGGATATATATTATAATATGTATCTCATGGCTGCCCGAAGCGGCGACTCCAAGGGAATGGACAAGTGGAAAGATCTTATTATCGCAGACTTCCCCGAAAGTCCCTACGGAAAGGCAATGGAAGACCCTGACTATTTCGAGAGGCTCAAACAGATGCACGCAGTGGAGCAGCAGATGTATGCTCAGGCTTATTCCGACTATCTCGCCGACAAAAATGCCGAAGTACACGCCATCACACAGAAGATGGAGGGAGAGTATCCCCTCTCCGCGATAATGCCTAAGTTTGTATTCATTGATGCACTTTCTTACCTGACTGAGGGAGACTACGACCAGTTTAAGGAGCGGCTTACAGAATTGCTCAAGAAATGGCCTGATACAGACATGACCGACGTAGCAGGAGCCATGCTTAAAGGGATTAACGAAGGGCGCCGGCCTAATTCCGGATCCTCCAATACCAGGGGTATGATTTGGGATATACGCCTCTCCGATTCTGATGCGCCATTGGCTTCTGACGGTCAACCAGCTAACTTTGAGCGGGACCCGAATGCACCGCAATATCTTGTGCTGGCGTATCCAAGGGATGAAATCAACGGCAATTTGCTGCTATATGATGTAGCTCGCTTCAACTTCTCGAGTTTTGTTGTGAAGGATTTTGACCTCGAGCCTATGAGCTTTGACAATGTCGGTATTCTTGTCATCAAGGGATTCTCTAATCTGAGAGAGTTGGAAAACTATCGTAAGGTGATGGTAAACCGCGACTTCCAATTGCCCGAGGGGGTGCGACCGATCATGATATCGAAGTATAACTTTGAACTTCTGCTTAAGGAAGGGCGTTCTTTTGAAGAGTACTTCCGCTTCGAAGAGAATGCAATGGCTGAAGAAGCTGTGGAAGCTGCTATGGAAGGAGAAGACTCAGACCAATCAGAAGAGGCAGAAGAGGCAGATCAATCAGAAGAGTCAGATATGCCCGACACGTCAGAGCAGTCTGATGACTCTGAAAACTCTGATCCCTCTGAAAACTCTGATGACCCTGAGAACTCTGATGACCCTGAGAACTCTGAAATCTCAGAGCCTTCTGAAAACTCAGATCCTTCTCCAGAGAATCTTGAAAACCCTGAAAATTCACAAAGCCAATGACCAAAATACTCTGGGCAGACGATGAGATTGATCTCCTCAAGCCCCATATAATGTTTCTGAAGACAAAAGGATACGACATCGTGACTGTCAGCAACGGTCAGGATGCCCTTGACACGCTCGATTCTGATAATATTTCACTCATACTACTTGATGAAAATATGCCCGGACTTTCAGGCCTGGAGACATTGCAGCGCATCAATCAGTCGCATCCTGATATCCCGGTCATCATGATCACTAAATCAGAGGAAGAGAATATCATGAACCAGGCTATCGGCAATAAGATAACTGATTATCTTATCAAGCCAGTCAATCCTATGCAGATACTTCTTTCCATCAAGAAGAACCTGCATAGCGCCAAGATAATCGCCGAACAGACTTCCACCGGGTATATGCATGAATTTCAGAAGATTTCTTCCGATATCAATTCTGCGTCTTCTCTTTCCGACTGGATGGACTGCTATCGGCAGCTCGTCTATTGGGAAATGAAGCTTTCTGACTCTGAAAGCAATATGGATGAGATGCTGTTGATGCAGAAGAGGGATGCCAATTCCAATTTCGCTAAGTTTGTGAAGCGGAATTATGAGTCGTGGATTACGTCGCCACGGACCCATCTGATGAGTCCGGATATCTTCAGCCGCCGCATATTCCCTCTGCTTGATGCCGGAGAAAAGATATGCTTTGTGCTGATTGATAATTTCCGTCTCGACCAGTGGAGGTGTGTCCAGCCTCTGCTTTCAGAATGGTTCAATGTAAGCGAGGATCTTTACACTACTATACTCCCCACTTCGACCCAATATGCGCGTAATGCCATCTTCTCCGGCTTGATGCCTTTGAAGATAAAGGAGATGTTTCCTGATTTGTGGGTTGAGGAAGATGAGGATGAGGGTCTGAACAATCATGAGGAGGAGTTGATTGCTACGATGCTGGAGCGTTATCGCAGGAAAGACAAGTTCACTTATACGAAACTGAATGATTCGCAGGCATGCGAGAAATTCTTGACCAAGCTTAATTCGATCAAGGAGATTCCTCTCAATGTTATTGTGATGAATTTCATTGATATGCTGAGCCATGCGCGTACTGAGTCTAAGATGATACGAGAGTTGGCTAATAGTGATGCAGCCTATCGTTCGCTGACTGAGTCTTGGTTTAGGCATAGCTCGGCTGCTGAGATGTTTAGGAGGATCGCAGAATTGGGGTATAAGGTAGTGCTGACTACTGACCATGGCACAATCCGAGTTGACAATCCTATCAAGGTGGTAGGAGATCGCAATACTAATACCAATCTTCGTTATAAGGTAGGGAAGAATTTGAATTATAATCCGAAACAGGTATATGAGATAAAGGATCCTAAGAGGTATGGCCTGCCTTCTCCAAATCTGTCGAGCACATATATCTTCGCCACTAATGAAGATTTTTTCTCTTATCCCAACAACTACAACTACTACGTACAGTATTATACCGGCACATTCCAGCATGGAGGCATCTCCCTGCAAGAAATGCTCGTGCCGCTCGTCACGCTGACTCCAAAGTCCTGATGCACTAAATATAACGCAGAGAGGCATTTTTCAGACTTCGGTCAGGAGGAAGGTCATGTACAGGGGGAGGTAGCGCATCAGGAAATCAAGCTCGATACCTGTGTTCTTGTGGAAGTAATAAAGCTTTCGGCTCATCTTTCCAAAGAAGTCTGCGACAAGGTTTTCAAATGTGGAGTCGATTTTATATCTTCCTTTTATACATGTATTTACACGTTTTATACCCGAGTTTTCTTTAATTTCACCACATTTTATGGGCGAGTTTTGAGCGATTTCAACACATTTTATGGGCGAGTTTCATGCAAAATTATAAAATTCATATATCGAATCCAAATTGTTAACCGATAAAAAACGAGATAAACCAGATTTTTTTTGTAGATTCCAGAACGAAGTGCAAAAAATATGGCAT
>CAMWLX010000318.1 GCA_947175225.1 uncultured Porphyromonadaceae bacterium | reverse complement strand
GGTTTAACTCTTCATTGTAAATTTTTTAATTCGTAAATAAGTTTAAACAACTTCACTGCAAAGATAGCAACTCAGACTGCACGATTTCGTGCAGTCTGATCCTAAATAATGTTAAAAAGCAGAAATGTGGAAGATCTTATGTGGCTTCGCGACGGTAAATGACGCACGCGGAGCGTGCTTGCTACTTTGCTTGATGCGCGGGAGTAGGCTGGGAAGCCTGCTTTCCATGATCAGGAGATGCGGGACCAGTCGATGGAGCGGGCGAAGCGGCGTTGCAGTTCGGAGTTGAGGATGGCTATACTCTGTGGCGACAGGAGCACTTTGCCGTCAAGAAGGCGCATTGCGGCGTCGCGGGCCTGAGATACAATTTGGCCGTCGCGGGCTAAGTTGGAGACTTTTAGGTTGAAGGCTATGCCCGATTGCTGGGTGCCTTCCATGTCGCCGGGGCCTCGGAGCTTCATATCAGCTTCTGAAATCAGAAATCCATCGGTAGTCTCTGTCATTATCGAAAGGCGTTTCTTTGTGTCTTGTCCTATCTGATGCTTGCTCATGAGTATGCAATATGAGAGTTCGGCTCCGCGCCCTACCCTGCCGCGAAGCTGATGGAGCTGCGACAGACCGAAACGCTCTGCATTCTCGATTATCATCACTGAGGCATTCGGAACATTGACACCAACCTCAATCACAGTGGTGGCAACAAGTATCTTCGTCTCTCCGGAAGCGAATTTCTGCATCTGGGCATCTTTCTCGGCAGGCTTCATCTTTCCATGCACAAGACTCACGCCTACACCTTTAAATATCCCCTTGATGCGCTCAAAACCCTCTTCGGCTGATTTCAAATCAGTCTTTTCACTCTCCTGGATCAGAGGATACACAATGTAGGCTTGGCGACCTTTGCATATTTCATTGTAGAGATGACGATACACTTCGTTGCGGTTATCATCGTAGCGAAGCCAAGTCTGAATTGGCTTACGCCCGGGAGGTAGCTCGTCGATCACACTGACGTCAAGGTCGCCATAGACAGTCATGGCGAGAGTTCGAGGTATCGGGGTAGCCGTCATCACGAGCACATGGGGAGGGACAGTCCCTTTTTTCCAAAGGCGAGCGCGTTGAGCCACTCCAAAGCGGTGCTGCTCATCAATCACAGCCACTCCAAGATTGCGAAATTCCACGGCATCTTCTATCAGGGCGTGGGTGCCTATCAGCATATGGATAGAACCATCGGCAAGTCCTGCTGCAATGCGCCGGCGCTCGGCAGCCCGTGTGCTACCGGTCAGCAAAGCCGTTCCGATTCCAAGTGGTTCTGCCCATTTCGCAAGGGCTTCGGCATGTTGGGTAGCGAGGATTTCAGTGGGAGCCATAAGGGCAGCCTGCAGACCATTGTCGACAGCAAGAAGCATCGTCATGAACGCCACGAGGGTCTTTCCGCTGCCCACGTCGCCTTGCAGCAGACGGTTCATCTGGCGACCGGTGCGCATATCCTCACGGATTTCTTTCAGCACACGTTTTTGGGCTCCGGTGAGAGGAAACGGAACCACCTCCGAATAGAATTTATTGAAGAGGGGACCGACTTTAGAAAAGACATAACCTTGCAATTGGAGATTGCGGCGGCGAGAATATTCGAGGATATGGAGCTCGAGATAGAAAAGCTCTTCAAATTTCATACGCTCCGTAGCCTTTTGCAGCATCTGCATAGATATGGGGCGATGCATATTGCGGATTGCCTCATCAAATGGGATAAGATTCCTTTCCTTCATAATTTCCAACGGAAGGGTCTCAGGTAGAGAACCAACGGGGATAGAGTCAAGGAGATTAGCTGTCAGAGTCTGCATCAAGCGGGTAGTGAAACCTCGCTTGCGCAGGGTATCAGTCAGACCATATATGCCACGAAGACCTTGTGGAGGACGTTGCGGATCAAAAACCTCTATCTCGGGATGCACGAATTGCCAGGCATTGTATTTGAAAGCGGGTTTTCCAAAAAGTACATACACAATACCGGGATGATACATGTTGGCAATCGTCTGGATTTTGGAGAACCATGTCACTTGGCAAAGGCGATCGCCGTCGGTGAAAGTAGCGGTAAGGCGTTGCTTGCTCCCCTCCCCTTCTTTGGTGAAGTTGATGAATTGACCTTTGATCTGGATGTAGGGCATTTCCGAGCCGTATAGGTCGCGGATGCGGTAGAAGCGGGAGCGGTCTATGTGGCGAGTAGGGAAATACTGGAGGAGGTCTTGGCAAGTGTGTATGTCGAGTTCGGAGGCAAGGAGCTTTGCTCTTGCTTCGCCTACACCACGGAGGAACTTTATGTCTGAGTCTAAATTCATGCAACTCTGATTAGACTTATTAGGCTAATTAGACTTATTAGACTAATTTGGCTTATTTGGCTTATTGGGCTTATTGGGCTTATTGGGCCTATTGGGCTTATTGGGCTATTTGGATAGGTAGCTGAGGATTTCGAGGGAGAGGGCGATGGGGTCGCCTTCGGGGGTGGAGGTGTAGCCTCCTTTCCGGAGGGTCCAGGGCTCTTCCATGGCATACCAGTCGACGACAGGGGCGGATGGGAGAGCCATTGCGAAGAGTTCGGAGGATGTCTTGTTGGCGTTGGGACCTCCACCGAGGGCATCGGGCCTTGGACCTGAATCTTCAGCCATCTGGGCAGCAAGGGCGTCCATCCATGTCTTCCAGCGCGGGTAGTAGAAATCTTTCAGAAGCCCCTGCCACTCCTTGTTGGCATAGTCGCGAAGACCGCCCTTGTCGGCACATTCACGATTGCCCCAAGTAGTGATCTGAGTGCGGGCATTCCATTCATATTGGTCTTTTTCTTCTTCGTTTGTCCCACGGTTGCGAGCAGCTTCTATCCAAGAACCAAGGCGGAATTCAGGACGCGAACCAAGTAGACGGTCTTGCATCAGGAGCATATCGAGAAACTTTTGAGATGACTCTTCAAAATCCTTACGCGAGAAAGTGCGATAGTCAGACATAGCACGCTGATATTGACGCCGACCTTGGTCGGCAAGAGCCTGACGTGTGAAATCCACGAGGTCGTACTCATAGTTGTTGTTGCCGCGCATACGGTCGGCGGCTTTTGTCATCAGTCGTGCAGCCTCAAGAGTAGTGGACGGGTCATAATAATTGCGCATCTTCGACCAAGATTTCACTTGGAAGTTATTCAGAGAGGGGCGACCACAGAAGATGCTCTCGTGAGGCCCTTGCTGGTTGTTGCCAAGCGGACAGTTGTAGATGCCATCTGCCAACACCTTCCAAGCGGCACGGATATCGGGATCATCCACACCATAGCGAGCCTTCACATAACTGTCAAGCCATTCCTCTTTAGTAGGGATATTGTCGCCGAGCCATGGAAGTTCGCACATCAGTTCAAACATCACCGGATTATTACCGGACCCTTCCATAGTGAGCCCCACGCCTTTCATATTCTTGGCAAGGGGATTGGTCTTAGTCTGACGGAAATTATCGAGGAGCTGATCCATACGCCCATGAAGACCGACATTTGCGCCGAAATTCTCAAGCATACAGAAGAGCCAAGTGTGATCATCATAACCGTTTTCCCGTTTCCAGACAGAAGGGATGCCCCACATCGGGCGGCACTCGGAGAAGAGATCGAGGATGATGAGTTCACCGGGCTGGAGAGCCTCAAGCATCTGCGGACGGGGATTTTCCGTCCAGCCCTGAATCACCCATTTAGCGTCGGGATTGCAACGCTTCATTGCCTTCATCAGTTTAGCGCCAGCCTCGCCATAGTCGACATCCACGTCATTCATCTCATGGAAAGGGTCCATGGAATAATATTTTGCCTTGCCGTAAAGTTTAGTCAGCTCATCATAATATATGTCGGCAATCTCGTCAAACTTCGGATCTGTCGGCAGGAGATTTGAAGGACGAACATAGCCGTTCCAAGGATTTCCTTCTATCACATCGAGACCGAGACGGGAAGCGGCATCGTGAGGCATCATGCCGCAATAGCCGGGGAGGACCGGGGTCATACCCAGAGAGTTCATTCGGGCAAGAATCTTTTTCTGGAGTTTTTCTTGATCCTTATACCATGACTCTGGCAGCGGACCACCCCACCCTTCGAGATTATTCATAGCCCACCAAGCGAGGAAGGCTGGCCCGGCAATAAACTCACCGACTTCCTTATCGGTATAACCAAGGCGCAGGAGCATATTGCGCCATGCAGATTCCATACCGACTATGGCAAGGGGCATATTTATACCATGGAGCGCCATCCAGTCGATTTCTTTTTCCCAACGATCCCAATCCCAGAAGGGCATGGAGTAGGAGAATGTGCAATAATTGAAATCGTAGCGCATTGTGAGGGGTGTCTCCTTGCGTATGGGTTCCTTCACTTCCGGAAGGACAACAGGGAGAGCTGTCTGCATATTATTCCATGTCAGGTTGATACCGCAAAAATGCTTCAGATACCAGTTAAGACCGGTGGCAATAGCTACGGAGTTATTGCCGATGATATGTGGATGCCCATTCTTCATCGAGATCTCGAAGAAATCGGTATCGGGAGTTTGGGATTTTTGGATATCGAACGTAATGCGCCCTTTCGATCCCGGGGCAATTCGCTCGAGGAGAGCTTCGGAAGCACGGTCGCGGGCGGAGAAAGCCAGAAGAGGAATAAGAGAGAATATGAA
>CAMWLX010000317.1 GCA_947175225.1 uncultured Porphyromonadaceae bacterium | reverse complement strand
CCGCTCGAAAACCTGACGAAATATTAATAAAAAAATAAGTTTAAACAACTTCTTAATTTGCCACTGTTAATTCCAAATTCAAAATTCTACATTCCAAATTAAGATAATGCGAGCATTCGCTCTATAGGCTTTATCGCTTTCTTTGCGATCTCAGGGTCTACAACGATTTCAGGCTTTCCGTCGCGGAGACAGTCGCGGAGTTTCTCCAGTGTGATCATCTTCATGTAGTCGCATTCGTTGCATTGACATTCTGAATCCTCAGCCGGAGCCGGAATGAATGTCTTCTCAGGGCATTCGCGCTGCATGTCGAAAAGAATCCCACTTTCTGTCACCACTATATATTCCTTAGCTTCATCTTTGCGTGCAAAGTCGAGAAGAGCTGCTGTGCTGCCTACCTTGTCGGCTATTATCTGGAGTGGACGTCGGCATTCCGGATGCACAAGCACCTTAGCTCCGGGATGCTTTTTCTTAAGGTCGGCTATTCCCTGAAGAGAGAACCGATCGTGCACATGGCATGCACCATTCCATAAAAGCATCGAGCGTCCTGTCACTGAATTTATGTATTCTCCCAAATTATGATCAGGTCCAAATATGATCTTCTCTTCCTCGGGAAGCGACTCCACTATCTTGCGAGCATTGCCTGAAGTGACCACGATATCAGTAAGAGCTTTCACCGCCGCAGATGTGTTGACATAGCTTATGACGGTATGGTCGGGATGTTGCTTCACAAATTTTTCAAACTCCACAGGGTCGCAGCTGTCAGCAAGGGAGCACCCGGCAGCCGGATCCGGGATCAGCACCGTGCGGTCCGGGCAAAGTATCTTAGCTGTCTCCCCCATGAAGTGGACGCCACACATCACTATGACATCGGCATCTGTCTCTGCGGCCTTGCGGGCGAGCGCTAAAGAGTCGCCTATGAAGTCGGCTATCTCCTTTATTTCGTCGCGCTGATAGTAATGAGCCATAATGACTGCATTCTTTTCTTTCTTGAGCCCGGCTATCTCTTCAGCGAGCTGCTTCTTGAGGGGAGAATCAAGTGCGGAAGTTTTCGACTGCATTTCTTATTTTTCTATGTTTTAAATAAAAAATTAAAAAAAATTATCAACAACAAGAATAAGGAATGTAGATAAATGATGATTACTTTTATCCCAAAAATTTGGAAATCTCAGTTATTGATCAAAAATCTACAGTTATCTACAGGTTATTGAACACCAACATTCCGAAATATCAGATATATGCCGACTTTTTCTACACGCTGTAGATAACTGCAAAGTTAATAAATTTTCAAATACATTGTGTAGAAAAAGGGGTAAATTTTGAAGAAAACACTATGGAAAAAGTGTAGAAAGAATGCTGAAAAGTTGCCTGAAGAGATATGGCGTTAGGATATCAACAATGACTCCGATAGGTTTTTCAACAGTTTTTCAATATTTTTCAACAGTTTTTTGACACTTATCTACAAGTTTTCGACAAGCAAAAATTCCTATTTCCAATTTCTTCAAGGTATGCCAGGAGGACTGTCTCTGCATAATGTTGAGAATATTATTGACGGAAATTTGCTCTTGCGGATTAAAAAGAGTATATTTGCAACTTCATAGATTGAAAAGTGTAACTCAAATTTTGTAGTTGACAAAAAATCTAAGACATGAAACAGTACGCGATAATGATCGGATTGATGCTTCCCATAATGGGAATGGCTCAAAATGTAAGTTGGTACTCCTCTTCAGATAATGATTTCTGGAAGAAAGAGAAAAATATAAAGATGGAGAATAAGGCTTCGCAAACTCCTGTGATTTCCGTCGCCTCTGGCGATACAGGTCATCGTCTGAAACACTGGGGCACCACCTTCAATGAACTTGACTGGGACGCATTCATAGCCCTCTCACGTGATGACCAGGACAAGTTGATGCGCAATCTCTTTGCTCCTGATGGCGATCTTCGATTCACTCGTGGGCGAATAGGAATGAACTGCAACGACTATGGTAGAAGTTGGTTTAGCTGCGACGAAGTGGAAGGTGATTTTGAATTGAAATACTTCAATATTGACCGCGACAAGACAAGCATAATCCCCCTTATTCGCGCAGCACAGAAATATAATCCACACCTTACTTTTTGGACATCGCCGTGGTCGCCGCCAACTTGGATGAAAATCAATGGAGACTATCCGGTGGTAAGCAGCAAGTATAATAACGCTGACCCTCGAAAGGATTATCTTTTGTTTGGATCAGTGGAAGACATCGACGAAGACGAAATGAAATTCCTCGGGGAAAGAAAAGATCAATTCCCACGTCGCCTTGCCACTCAAGATTACTTTATTCAAGACCCCCGATATCTGCAAGCATATGCAAATTATTTCAGCAAATTTGTAGACGCATATAATAGTGAGGGAGTGCCAATCGATATGGTGATTTATCAGAATGAGGCATACAGCTATACTCCATATCCGGGATGCGCATGGACTGCAGAAGGAACCGTTCGGTTCAACCGCGACTATCTTGCCCCGACACTTCAGAAAAGGAACCCTGACGTCAAAATATATCTTGGTACATTCAACACCAATCGCCAGGATCATGTGGAAAGGATTCTGTCAGATTCTATTCTCAGGAGTCAACTTTCAGGCCTTGCTTTCCAGTGGGAAGGACGCGAGATACTTCCTGCCATAAGAGCCCGGTATCCGGAATTCAGTTATATATGCTCTGAGAGCGAATGTGGCAATGGAGATATGGACTGGAAAGCCGGGGAGCATACATTCTTCTTGATAGGTGACAACATTGGGAAGGGATGTGATGAATGGTATAATTGGAATTTCCTTCTTCCAAATAGAGGACGCAGTCAATGGGGCTGGGAGCAGAATGCTCTTGTTGAGCTTGATCCCGATACTCATATGCCACGCTACACACCGGAATATTATGCAGTGAAGCATTTCTCAAATGTCGTGGATCAAGGCGCAGAGATCTTAGGATATGATTATAATAAAGACAAGCTGACATCGGTAATGGTTGCAAGGAATCCGAATGGCAAGTATGTGGCAATTGCAGGCAATTTCTCTGATAAGTCGCAGCCATTGACAGTAGAAATAAATGGCAAATACCTAAATGTAAGTCTCCCGCCACATTCATTCAATTCCTATATAGTCAATTAATTTGTTATCCTACAAAGACCCATCTCCATTTTTGTGCGGGTAAAATTGTCATATTGCTTACCCTGATCTTGAGGGATCTCAATCAACACTCCTTCTTCTTCTTGAGCAGCATCATCGGGGTCTATATCAGTTGGCTCGCAATTGACGGCTTCGACAACGATATCGGAAGAGTGTATAGCAAGACTTGTGAATTTATCGGAGGGATCATCTTTCACAATAGTGATTTTGTATTCTCCATACTTGTCAATCGAAAACGGAATGACTACCGGCTTGCCAACCTCCCCTATCATGTTAAGCAGCACTCCATTATCATCCAGAGATACTATCTTTATTTGAATCTTATTCCCTTCTGAACCTTCACTGTCGAACATCAATTTGTAGTTGCCTTCTTCAAACTGGAGAGAGGGATAGACATTGTTGTCAGCATTATTTGCCTTTTTTGGAGTACCATAGCGGAATGTCTTTCCTCCATTTGAAATTCTCCAATTGTGGAGTTTGGGGTCAAAGCCGTCGGTATCAATATTTAGTCTCCATTTCAAGGTTTTGTCGCACGGGTCTTTTATAGTGTATTGACTCATAAAGTTCCACATAGTCTGAGCAGAGTTTCCTTCTTCTGTCTTATCAGTGAAATCATTATGTCCCATCCCGTCTATTTCATAATATACATAGGGAAATCCTCCCTCTCCGGCTGCATAGACACTCTTTGTGAATTTGCCATTGATTTCTGTAACTTCCGGAACTGGATTGCAACCGTTTCGTGCCACCATATTGTCTCGAATGACAGGCATGCAGGAATACTTCACAAAATCATCGCTTTTTCCATGAATGTGAAGGAAAGGGATAGGACGCTCGCCTACAGTATGATGATGAAATTCGTTAAGCTGGAATCCGCTGATTGAAGCGAAGGCTGCAAAAATATCAGATGCCGCGCTCGTATTGGCATAAGTCATCATTCCGCCATTGGAAAACCCGCAGCAATAGATACGATCAAGATCTATATTATAATCATTGTCTACTGCCTTGATGATAGCTTTGAAGAACTCTGTATCCTCATTTACTTCTCCAGTAGAATTCCATCCGGGAATGTAACCTCCAAATACAGGGAAAAACTGGTCGTTACCCTGAGGATATACCACAATGCATCCTTCGGAATCTGCTACAGAAGTGCGGAAAGGACTTCTGTCAGTGTCATGTCCGGCAGCTCCATGCAAGCTAAAGACGAGTGGAGGATTCTCTCCTACATTGTCGGGAACATATAATATATACTTACGCTCCTTTCCGTCTACCTTTATCGTTTTTTCGGAATTTACTTTCGCCGACATTCCGCTATATGCCACTATGCCCAGCATAGACAAAGCTATAATGATTCTTTTGTTCATACTCACATTTTTATAAAGAAACGAATCGAAATAATTTCATTGATAAATAAATTTAAACAACTCCATTCGCAAAATTAATAAAAAGAAGTTGTTTAAACTTATTTACGAATTAAAAAAATAACAATGAAGAGTTAAAATA
>CAMWLX010000316.1 GCA_947175225.1 uncultured Porphyromonadaceae bacterium | reverse complement strand
ACCAGTCATTATGCACATCCCGGCTTGCATAAAAATTTCCATTAATTTCTTCATATTTTTCCTTTTTTGTTTGTATATGGATATAACCAATTTATTGATTACAAAGTTAGTATGAGATTACCATAATTGCAGACCTATATTTTGGTAATGCAGACCTCAATCGCTGATGACTGATTTTTTCAGGTAAAAAAGTAGTAAATTTGCAGTATGAAACAGAATTCAACTATAGTCAGACTCGATTCGATCGATGCATACAATAAACTATACGGGCTTGTAACCAAGCATCCGTTGGTCACGGTAATCGACCTCACCGAAGCGACAAAGGTGGTCAATCATGTCCGTATGGATTATGATGTTTATGCTCTCTTCCTGAAGAACGGCACAAATTGCACATTAAAATACGGGAGACAGCCATACGACTATCAGGAAGGTACAGTAGTAAGTTTTTCACCGGGTCAATTGATTGGTGTTGAAACTGAAGTGGATGAGATAGCGCCGGATGTCATAGGTATTATGTTTCATCCCGATCTGCTTCATAAGACCCCTCTTGCATCTAAGATCAAGGATTACAACTTCTTTGATTACTCACAGCGTGAGGCTCTACACCTGTCGGCAGATGAAAGACGTATATTCAATCAATGCCTTGAACGCATAAAGGAGGAGATTGCCCACCCCATAGATAAGCATACGGCGGAAATCGTCTCCAGTCAGATACAGGTGCTGCTTGACTACGTGACGCGATTCTATGAACGCCAGTTTATCACTCGCGGAAAAGCGAACTCCGATATTCTGAGCCGATTTGAAACATCGTTAAAATGCTATTTGGAATCGGATCGGACAAAAGAGGGACTTCCGACGGTAAACTACTTTGCAGAGGAAGCGCATCTCTCCCCCGGATATTTTGGAGATATGATAAAGAAGGAGACAGGTGTGACAGCACAGGATATTATCTCCCGTTATATTGTAGAGAGGGCGAAACGTCGCCTGACAGAATCTACAGATGATATAAGCATAGTTGCTTACGAATTAGGATTCCAACATCCACAGCACTTCTCCCGTATGTTCAAACGCATAACCGGCATCAGCCCCACACAATTCAGAGATAAAGCGACCGCGGTAAGTAATAATTGAAACTCAAAAGTTACGAATTCTGACATATTCCTTAAAGTCTGCATCATGTCAGGACTCTTTACTTCTGTGGTATTATTAATCAATGTCGTTATTTATTGTTCTCGCTTTTGCTTCTGTGCTCGATAATGGTTTTCATATTGTTCTGGCCCATTCGATGAGTTATGACCATAATCATCGCCAGAGAGGACGATGGCGATAGCCACCCTTACTTCTCGCATCATCCGGCTTTCGGACTTCCAACAGAGGTAATCATTGCTCAGTGATGATTATGGCTTAATCTCACAACGACAGATACCGCCTGACATGAATATTGAGGGATGCTGTCTTTGAAAACTGAGTCGGCCAACATACTCCGTGTCTCCAACACCGAGTATGTTAAACCGTCCATCATTGACAACATAGACGGCTACGCCTATGACGGCATGCACGCCATAGCCATAGAGGTTACGCCTTCATCTTCACTTCAATGGCTCACGCGTTTATGCCGATATTATGAATATTTGGGCGATCCAATCTGGTCGCCTTTTCTCATGTGGATGATTGAGTCTCGGCAGGTGCTGTTTCCCGAAAAAATAACTTCCGAAAGGGAAAATAATTCTCTATCGGAAGTTGTTAATGTTTAGCTTTTTTCAATTAGACTTTTGCTTGGGCTATCTCTTTAGCTGTATCGAAAGCCTTGTGCTGATCATTTTCAAAATGTTCGTTGCGCCATGCTCGTTTGTCTTCCTCACGGAACATCTGCACATCGAAGTCATCGTAGTTGTTGAATTGATAGGTGTTGTAAGCCACAACACGACTGACCGGATGCTTGAACACATGACCTATCTCCGCCTCAAGGTCGTCCCAGTGATTGGGAGAAGGGACTTTTCAGCCAACTCCAGGGTACAGTTACATGAGTATATCATAGTTACGGGTACCGGCTTTGGAGCAAGCGACTCGTGGTTCATGTGATATGTGTTTTTGCTGAACATCGTGCGTTCCAGGAAGCTGGGATAAACCGATTTATAGCCTTCTACCCAACTGTCAAGCATCTTGGCGCTATTGCCGGTTTTACGAGGGCTTGCATTTATTGCAATGATTTTCATAAGCATTTTATTTGTATGATTCTACATAAATAGTGGTGACTAATTCGGGTGAGGCCAATTATATGGACGTGTTACCACCCTGCGAGAGGGATTCTTTTTGTGGGAGGTGGGAAAGTCGCATCCAATGCACAAAGATCATCTTCATCAAGGATAATGTCGAGAGCCTTAAAGTTGTCTATTACATGAGCCGAAGATGAAGCTTTTGGAATAGCCATTACTCCATCAAGTCTGATAGTCCATGCCAATGCAATCTGTGCCGGAGTGACATCATGTTTTTCTGCAATCTTCAAATGAACAGGATTTCTAAGCAACCGGCCTTCCGCAATGGGTGAATAGGCGATAACCGGCATTTGATAGCTTTGTGACCAAGGTATGAGATCAAATTCCACACCCCGCTCACCAAGATTATACAGCACTTGGTTTGCCTCACAAGCGACTCCATCGGGCATTGCCACTATTTTTTCCATATCGGGAACATCGATATTGCTTACACCCCAGCGGAGGATTTTGCCGTCACGTTGCAGATGGGTCATTGCCTCGATTGTATCCTCAAACGGATGCGAACCTTTCCAGTGAAGCAGATATAGATCAAGCCTGTCGGTTCGGAGTTTTCGCAGACTGTTTTCACACGCTCGCATTTCCCGATATATGGAGGAGATACATCGCGAGTTACAACATTCCATAGATAAGTTCTCCAAGCCTCTTATCGTTTCAAATATCGAGATTCTGCTCAATTATTGCCTTAGATATTACGAAAGACAATTCATAACACGCGAAGAGATAAATATATCAGTTATAAGCCGATTTGAAAAACTACTTGACGCATATCTCAATGATGGTCAGGCTGAAAGATACGGCATACCGACCGTGAAATATTTCGCAGAGAAAGTTTGCCTATCCCCCAACTATTTCGGTGATCTTGTTAAAGCTGAGACAGGCAAGACAGCGCAGGAATATATCCAAATGAAAATGACATCAAAAGCAAAGCAACTGCTGTTATCTCCTGATCTGACGACAAAAAGCATCTCCGCGCAACTTGGATTTCAGCATCCTCAGCATTTCCTGAGATTCTTTAAGAAACAGGTTGGTATTACACCACGTGAGTTCAGACAACAGGCAAACTAATCAAATTTTAACGACTCAAACTCACGTACAATACTTAATCCTTATTGCAATTTTCCAATGATGAGGCTCATATCCTCAGCAAATGAAATAGTTCTGCCGGAAATCTCACTCGCTACTTGAGCCCATCTATCCTTCTTCATCAAAGACAGAGAGCTGCGCGTATTCGCAACTCTCTTTTCGCAGCCCAACTATCAGTATATTCAAACGGTATTCTCATGTCATAGGTCGTAATGTTCAAGCAGTGGCGGACGCGGGGTAAGATCGTAATAATCTATTGCCTTTACATCAAGACTACAATATACCATTGCGTCATAACTCCGATAGAGGTCTGATAGAATAGTATTAGTATCGTAAATTTCTTTCTGGATATCCACGGGAACATCAAACTTTATATCACCGCTCATTCTGACGGAAATATTACCCTTCATGCCGAGAATCTCAACGGCAGGATTTTCCTGCAATTGACGGTAGACTTCCTTTCTCGGAGATGTAGCAAAATAGAGTGTATGCCCCTTGATGAGCATTACTTGAAAGACGCGCAGATTGGGGCGGTTGTTCTCAACCGTCCCGAATGCAACGTCTTTGTTTTCGCTTAAGAAATCAAAGGCTTTTTCCATAATCAATAGGCTACCGTGAAACGTTCCTTATGGTGTTTCGGATTCTCAAGCTCGTCAAGCATGGCGACTGCGTAGTCCTCCACAGAGATAAAGCTGTCACCTTTTTCATCAACGAGGAGATCGTCCTTGCCGACACGGTATTTACCAGTACGCTTGCCATACTCGAGATTACCGAGATTCGCAGCCGGAGATAGGAATACCCAGTCTATATCGTTCTCATTGCTAAGCGTGTTGAGATAGAACTCACCGAGAGACTTTACTCCGGGAATCCATGCCTCAGGAAGCGTTCCGGTATCGACAAGACGAAGTCCCGGCTTAACGAACAGTGTTCCTGCACCACCAACGATGAGCAGACGGGGGACACCTGACTCTTTTGCTCCTTCGAGGATCTTCGGATAGTTCTTCAATGTATCCTCGTATAGATTTGGATTGGCCCAGCCGGGATTGTATGCGCTTATGATTGCATCCTTGCCTTTTGCGTACTTCACGATCACGGCAGGATCCGTCACGTCTCCTTCTACAACCGTAAGGTTCGGGCTGGTGACATATTTCAGTTTGTCTGCGTTACGAACTATAGCCGTTACTTTCTCGCCCCTTTCAAGGGCTTCATTCAGGAGTGCGCGGCCAACATAGCCGGTGGCACCCAAAAGAACAATATCTTTCATAAAGTCTTAGCTTTTATAATTAGTTACTTTTTGTTATC
>CAMWLX010000315.1 GCA_947175225.1 uncultured Porphyromonadaceae bacterium | reverse complement strand
ATATTCGTCCTATTCCTGACGCAGCCGAAGCTGCTTTGGCCCCGGAAGATATTAAGACTAATGATCAACTATATCTCACGGGTCTTCATCTCGAACAATACCGCCATGCTACATTCTCCCCACTGGATTACTATGAGGAAGCACTTAGGAGAGATCCTAATGACTATCGATGCAATAATGCTCTTGGACTTTGGTATCTTCGCAAAGGGCGTTTCAGTCTTGCACAGAAATATCTGTCAAGGGCTGTAAAGGTTATTACTCGCAGGAATCCTAACCCATACGATGGCGAACCACTCTTCAATCTTGGGGTAGCGCTGAAGTTTCAAGGTAAATTCGATGAGGCATATTCAAGATTCTATAAATCTACTTGGAATGCAGCTTGGCAAGATGCCGGCTACCTCGAGTGTGCACGTATATCATCGATGCAGGGACGCACAGAAGATGCCCTTTATGAATGTACACGATCTCTTAACCGAAATTGGCATAATCATGATGCGAGGGCATTGAAGGCTCTTCTTCTTTTCGAAATTGGTAAGCAAGAAGAGGCTTTGTCTCTATGTGAGGAGTCACTTGATAAAGATACATTTAATTATGGTTGCTTGTTTGTAAAGTGTCTTATCTGTGACAATAAAGAGAATTGGAATCTTCTGACAGTTCTTCTTCGTGATGATGCCCACAATTATTCTGAACTTGCGATAAGACTGCTAGAGTCAGGGCATTATGAATATGCTGTGAAAGTTCTCGACATAGCAGAAGAGAGAAAAGCTGTCACTCTCATGACTCTTTATTATAAGGGAGCTGCTCTCTATTTGGGTAGCCATCTCAAGGAAGCTAAAGAAATTTGGCACAAAGCATCGGAGATGAGTCCGGCTGCTTGTTTCCCAAATTCGCTTCATGCCATTTCGGCTCTTCAACTTGCTGTTGAGCATAATATTGAAGATGCTAATGCCAATTATCTGTTGGGCAACATTTATTATGACAAGCGCCAGTATGACATAGCTCAGCAATATTGGGAGAAAGCTCTTGAATTGAATCCAGGCTATCCGACAGTATGGAGAAATCTTGCTCTATGCTTTTTTAATAAGCGGCATGATAAAGAAAAGGCCCTTGCATATATGGAGAAGGCTTTCTCACTTGACCCATCAGATGATAGGGTCCTTATGGAGCTTGATCAGCTATATCGCACAATGGGTCGGCCTCATGCTGACAGACTCCGCCTTCTTGAAGATAATCTCGCTCTTACTGAAAAGCGCGATGATCTCACGCTTGAACGCATCACCCTTCTTAATCAATTAGGAAGACATTCGGAAGCTAAAGAATTGCTCGATGGCCATATCTTTCATCCATGGGAAGGTGGAGAAGGAAAAGTGTCTGGACAATATCAGAGTTCACGTCTTGAACTTGCCAAAATCGCTATGACTGAAAAGAGACATCAGGATGCGATAGCATTGCTTGAGGAATGTCTCGTATATCCGGAAAATTTGGGTGAAGGAAAACTATATGGAGCGCAAGAGAATGACTTCTACTATCTGATGGGTCTCTGCTATCGCGAACTTGGCGATACAGAAAAAGCCAAGGAATGTTTCTTGCAAGCAACTGAAGGTCCTACTGAGCCGGCGGCTGCAATGTATTACAATGATGCAAAGCCTGATAAAATTTTCTATGCAGGATTAGCTTATCGTGCGCTCGGAGAAGAAAACAAAGCTCGGTCTTATTTCAATCGTCTCATCAGCTATGGTCAGCAGCATTATCACGATGAAGTTAAGATGGACTATTTCGCGGTTTCCTTGCCCGACCTTATGATTTGGGATGGCGACCTCAATGAATCCAACCGCAAGCATTGCCTGTATATGCTCGCTTTAGGCGAGTATGGTCTTGGAAACTTCAAGAAGTCAGAAAAGTATCTCAAGCAATTGGTGGATATGGATATCAACCATCAAGGAGCTAATGCCTTCATTACCCTAAAGAACACTCTCAAAGAGTAAGCAGATCACGAAATAAACGACATATTATATCCATGCAGCCTTCATAGTGACCAAGACCATGAAGGCTGTACTTTTTTCGTGTGGCCCATGTCTTTCCTATCTATTTTTTGCATATTTGAAAAAAATTCCTTAACTTTGAATCACATTTATCTTTGATTCTGACCATGAAACAAAACCTGACATATCAAGTCCGCCTTATGACATTTGCTATTACGCTGATGGTGACACCCTTATGTGTCTTTGCTGAGAGTGTAATTGAACTCAACGGGGTGTCTTATCCACTGACAAAAAATACAGTAGTACTCGATAGAGAAGGTCTGTTAGACTGTTCGGAATCTTATAGAGACCCTGCGGAGGCATTTGAAAAAATAAATAAAATAGGTAATAATGCTGTCCTTTTGGTGGCTCCATCAGTTTATTGGCTTGATAATCCGGATGATCCTTCAGTGAGAACTGCTAAAGGAGGAACTCCCTATGCAGTTCATCTTAATTGCGACACTTTAGCGATTATAGGATTATCTGCCCATCCTGAAGATATTGTATTTGCCGTCAATCGCGGTCAGACACAAGGTGCTGTAGGAAATTTCACAATGTTCCATTTTTCCGGGAATAGTCTGGAGACAAAGAATCTGACATTCGGAAATTATTGCAACGTAGACCTGATCTATCCCGGAAATCCTCAATTAAACAAAGGAAAAAGGAAAGATGCTATCGTGCAGGCTCAAATAGGTATATGTGAAGGCACTGATCGCCTTTTTGCTGACAATTGCCGGTTTATCAGCCGTCTTAATCTCTGCCCGTTTGTAGGAGCTCGTCGAAGTTTATATGATAATTGCTATTTCGAGTGCACAGACGATGCTCTGTCCGGCTCTGCAGTTTATCTTGATTGTCAATTTACTTTCTTCAGCAGTAAGCCTTTTTATTCTACAGCAGAAACCGGGGCTGTATTTCTCAACTGTGACATAACTTGCCTTGGTTCCGGTGTGCAATATTTCACTAAAGTCCCGGGACAAGTGACAGTGTTGGATACACGTTTCCATTGCGAAAACCCCATCGAAATCAAATGGACACGTGATGCTTCTGATATTATATGCCGTCAAGAGAATATCACTCTCAATGGGATGCCATACATGGTTGATTCTGAAAGATCCGAACTTGGTCCGAATTTTGAAAACAATCAATTGCGGAATGCATATGTTGTAGACTACAACGGAAGAAAAGTATATAATATCCCAAATCTTCTAAACGGCAATGATGGATGGGATCCTAAAGGAATGAATGCATCCTTGGCTCAGATTGAATCTGAAACAGGACGTAAACTTAGAGGTATCCCTGTTGGGCTCAGATTAGAGTCAGATGCCGCCGGGGCGTTGAAAGATGGCGACCGGGTAGAAGTAAAAGCTACTCCCTTGCTGTGGGGAGGATATCCTGTAGGATCAGCTCAGACTATCAATTGCGTAGCCGAGAACAACAAGCCGGAGGAAAGATCTATGATTGTCCCGGTATCAACACATGAAGGTCTTTCCGGAAAGTTGACGCTCAAAATTCAACCAACACTCAAGGCTGCACCAAAGTTCAAACGGAAACCTGTCATCAAATTTGATGAATCTACCAGGCAATTTCAAGTTGACTATTCTCTTACCGGGAAAGGGGAAGATGAAAGTACAATAATGTGGGGAAGAATCGTGAACTATGATTATAAACCAAATATCTTGATTGAGTCTGAATATAAAGCTAACAATGGAAATCGGTTCTCCGCAAAAGCTGGAGATTTTGGTCATGGAATCATTGCGATCGTATTTCCTAAGTATAAAGATACTCACTTTGGAGGATGGGAAGCTTCTGAGCCATACTTGATCACCGAATCATATCAAGTGGAATCCATACCGGAGTCAAATTTATCCACTGATTTCAGTGATGTCTCTATCCAACGGCGAGAACATGCTATTCCTGGAGTATGGAGTTTCGATGTCTTCAAACCTGCCGATACTGCCAATGTAGACTGGCAATCGACAGATGGAGCCGGATGGTACTATGGAAAAGGATTTGACGCATCTGTAGGTGAAGGAATCGTTCAAAATGAAAAGGGTGCAAGAATGAGTTACACTCCTGCCCGAGATGTCTGCAAAAATATGACAGTCTCTCTCATTGCAGAGCCCGCTAAAAGCGGAGGTCAGGGTTTCGGGAGTGCCACATCACAATACATGGATATATGCCTGAAATTTGACCCAATTAATCTTAATGGCTACGCTCTGCGTATCGAACGTCTTCCTGATCATGATCGTGCTGTAAGTTTCTCTCTGATTAAATATGAAAAAGGAAAGACTTCTAAAATATCAGATGAAGTGATAAGCGATTGCTTCCGTACTCCTTGCCACATATCTGTAAGCATCAACGACGGAATCTTGCAAGCTTCTGCTTATACCGAAGCTGAAAATGCTAAAAAATGCTGTAATCTTGTCAAAGATAGTGTGCAACTGAGTGTTACGGTTGAAGACTCCCCTCTGACGGGGTTCTGCATCCAACATACAGGCTCTACCGGACCTTCATCTACCCTCATACGCGAGGTCAATCTTAAATGGGAATAATCTAAAATTAACCTATATATACTAATGAAAAGAATAGCAATCTTTCTTTCGATAGCCGCATTCGGATGTCTTATG
Organism: uncultured Porphyromonadaceae bacterium; assembly: GCA_947175225.1. Classification (GTDB taxonomy): domain Bacteria; phylum Bacteroidota; class Bacteroidia; order Bacteroidales; family Muribaculaceae; genus Lepagella. The sequence continues at coordinate 16 of CAMWLX010000315.1, read as the reverse complement.
GCTCCCCCGGCTCGTG
>CAMWLX010000314.1 GCA_947175225.1 uncultured Porphyromonadaceae bacterium | reverse complement strand
GTATATATTTTCGTTAAAAAGACTTACTTTATTGCTTTGTTTATGGCTCATGTTACATATTTCACATGCTGAAGCTTGACATAAAAAGAGCGGGCTTCTACCGAAGTCCGCTCTAATAATGAGATCATTTTGTAGTTGAGGATGATTATTTGATGATCACCTTTTTATTTCCGATGAGATAGATGCCTTTGTCAAGGCCATGGGTCGCATCGGCTGCTTTGACGTCCGTCTTCACAATAGAGCCATCTACTGAATATACATTCACGATAGCGTCAGGATCCATACTGATTGTTTCGACCGCATCAATTTCAGGTTTATAGAAGAGACGGAAATTGTCGAAGATGGTCCAGTCTCCATCTACCATTTCGAGTTTGCGGATACCGGCACGAAGATCTCCGGATTCTTTCATGACATATTCAACGGCATTATCATTATACTTGTGGGCAGTATTGAAAGCTTGGCTTGCATCCCACATGTTGTTAGGATAATTGCTGTATTCCTCATCATATAGAGACATGACAGGCTTCATGCTATCATTGATGTAGAGGGAAGCGAGAATCTTTTCCGTTCCATCATTATGAGAGGGCTGAGCAGATGCCGGCAAACCATAGCGGTAGAAAACCTGAGCTTCCAATCTGTAAGAACCTTTGGGCATAGCCTTCAGCACTTGATATGTGTCAAATACGCGGCTGAAATGTTCTGCTACATTGTGTGATACAGCAGTGAAGGAAGTCCCGCTCCAACCAGTGTTTTTGTCATTGTCGAATTTAGGATTCTGAAGAAGATGAGTGATGTCGATATATCCATTTTCAAGTTTTTCTCCCTCTGCAAGATACTTGCCATTTGCATCAATGAGCATATCATAAGCTGCCGGAAGGGCTTCGAGAAGTGAAGACACTGTGCGATTTTCAGCAAGCACTTTCTCTGTGTAGTCGATAGCATCATTGAATGAGGAAGTTGAACCGGATTCTTTTGCGCTCTTGGCCTGACGAAGAAGTCCTTTTACTGCGCTATAGACTTGAAGCATATCATACTCATCTTTATCTACGTAGATCACTGAACCATGCTGGAAAGCACCTGTACCTGCCAATTTTACTGAAAGACCGGTCTTCAAGCCATCATGATCCATGTCAGCAACCTTATAGTTGTAGTCTCCATCAAAGCGCATGAAATACATATTGTAGACATCCTCTCCAATGCGGCGAATTTGAGTAGGAGCTTCCACCTGTGAAGTATTCTGATCATCAACCTTTCCTATTTCTGTCCATTCACTTCCTGTCAGAGTAGGAGAGGTGTATTCATAAATACCGGTAGAGGCAACTCCGGCACCTGTCCTCTTGACAAGCATGTGATACAGACCGTCATATTCATTGAATACAATATCGGCATCGATGAGAGACACGCCCGGATCCATCAAAAGTCTGGGCTGAGTGAGCGTCTTGAAATCCTTATCGGCATAAGAATAATACATTCTGTCGTAGTGATCCCAATCATTGGAAGAGAGAAGCGAGTAATATACGAGATATGCGCCTTCGCCATTGTTGGCGGTAGCATCCCATATGAATTGAGGTGCCCATACGCGGTCGATCTTTGCATATTCTTCATCGGTCTTGTAGCAATCAGTGGTTGCATCGCTGTCAGAGAAAATAGATTTTCCCTTTCTGAAATCGAAGACTGAGCTCTCCCAATGCACGAGGTCGTTGCTGCGGAGAAGATCCATTCCATAATTGTTCCATTTCCCGCTCTTGGCGTTACACATATCTGTGGTCACCATAAAATATTCTTGTGGACCTTGTCCGCGTCCGAGATATGCATCGCGAGTACCACCCTCAATGCCTGCGAGTTCAGCAGTATTGAAGATTTCCTCACCGTCAAGAAGTTGTTCGAATCTCTTGCCGAGACTTTCCTTGTCTCCAAGTGCCATATTGGTGATTTCCTTTCCGGAGTTCATATAAGTATATAGATAGCCATACCAATTATCTTGAGTAGCCAGACGTACGGGTATTTTCAAACTTCCGGTAGCTCCATCAGAAAATTTTGCTGAGACACCGATCTCATTTGCATCTATCGTCTTATCAGAATGGTTAGGTACGATGATTTCCAATTGGGCAGAATGTCTGTTGGAGGTTACATCCACCATCAAAGGAATTCCATCGGGGGTACTCCATTGCAGTTCTGTTCCTGACGAAGTCATTACAGGGAGAGAAGTGGATTGATGTAGCCAATTGAGCTTTTGAGAAATTGAAGTCAGTTCTTCCTTCAGTTTAGCAAGCTGTTCATCAGTAGCTTTTTTCCATCCAACCGGAGAGTAGTCGATATCTTCAAGTGAAATAGTCAGGATTGACAGAGTGTATGGTCTAACTTCATATGTCAAAGAATTATCAACCGGACCTGCACAGTCTAAATCAAGAGGATAAACATTCATGGGATTGCCCATAGTGTTTTCGTCTGTATCAGAGTTAGATGTAGATGTTAATTCAGTGACTGAAATGCCGGTGGCTTTTGCATTTGCGAAGTTAAGAGTGACAGGAACAGATTCGCCATGAGTATTGACGAGTTTCACATACATCACGCCTGCTTCATCATCAATTGAGGATGAGACATACACTTTCCTTTCAGAAGGAAGTGTCAGATCATGGATCAATTCTCCATCAAGATAGCACTTGATTCTTGTTCCCTCTACTTCCATTCGTATATGGTAGGTTTTGTTAGTCTGGATATTTCCGGCTTTAAGGTCATAGTCAGACTTTGCTCCATTTACGCAAACCTGAAGACCATGTTGGCCGTTATTCCATCCGCCTATGTTCCACCAAATGTAGTTGTCGCGGTCAGCAAGATTTACAGCTATGAGGAAACCTTCAGCACCGGATTTCTTCGTTGCATCGAGTTCAAGCACATAATTCGATGGAAGCACAGTATTGTTGTAGACGATGCGACCTTGTTCAGAGCTGCTTTGTTGAGTCAGTATGCCCTCTTTGATGCTCCAATTAGAAGAGGGGAGATCCCAATTAGATCCGTCACCAGAGAAATCTTCCTCCAAAAGCATATTGCCATCCATATCAGTGACACGGAAGTTATCATATGCTACCGCGGTTGACCAAGATGAAACACCAATTTTGTTTTCGCCCCCGTTTACAAGGTTGCCGGTTTCTGTCCATTTCACGTTCTGCTTGCCAAGATAGCTGGGCATAAGTTGCTGAACATAATATGATGGAGTTCCGAAGCTTGATTCGTGGTTGAAACGAATCATATCGGGAAGCCATCCCCCACCGCGTTCCTCATGATAGAAAATTGGAGCATAGGATGCCATCACGCAGATGTCGGAGTTGTTCTCAAGACCCTGCATATAGACTGCTTCTCCGAGGGCTGCGCGAAGATGACCATTTGTGCCGTAGCCATCAGTCACTGCATATTCTCCCACGTAGACCTTCGGCCCGCTACGGTCGTAAGAATCGTACTTGTTATATCGCTGTTCAAACCATTTCGGAGAGCGATAGTAGTGTTCATCTACCATTTCCACAGGGAAAGAATTGCGCCATGATGGGTCGTCAGTGCCCCAAGCCTCTACGTTGCCAATAAGTGTCACTTCCGGATATTTTGCCTTGATAGCATCGTAGAAAGCTTTGTAGCGTTCAGGGTAGTGATCGCTTCTGTCATCGTCGAAATTGTAGTTTTCGTTTCCAATTTCGAGAAGACGCATATTGAATGGCTCAGGATGCCCATTCTCTGCACGCTTGGCTCCCCAGTAGGTGTTAACATCCCCGTTGCAATATTCCAAGGCATCAAGAGCCTCTTGGATATACTCGTCTATATCCGTGTAGTCTTTTATCCAACCATGGCCAATACCAACGTTGACTACGAATAGTGGTTCAGCTCCAAGATCTTCTGTAAGCTGTAGGAATTCATGGAAGCCAAGACCATCGGTGGAAGGGTATCCCCAGTTGGCATTAAAGTGACCGGGACGTTCTTCTATCGGACCAATAGTCTTCTTCCATTCAAAACGACGTTGCCCTTCAAGAGTGCCATCACCTTCAATATAGCAACCCCCTGGAAATCTTACAAATTTTGGTTTGAGACCTTCCAACATTTGGGCAAGATCTACTCTGCAACCGTTTTCCCTATCCATATATGTCTTGGGGAAGAGGCTCACCATACCGACGGTCAATGCGCCGGCGTTGCTGAAAGTCAGATTAAAAGTGCATTTTCCTGAATACTGAGCAGTCTCAGGAGCATTCACAGGGATAATGATTTTCTGCCAATTGCCATCCAGATTCACCTCGGAGCTGCCTGTGGCAACTGCGCGAGATTGATTCTTGTCCTTATCTAATTCAGATAATGAAGCTTTGACAGTTCCTTTATAGCCGTTGTCACTTTTTAGCCACACTGTGAGTTTAAAAGTGTCTCCACCACGGCATGGGATTCCCCAATATCCGGTATTGGAAATTCCTTCGTCAGCTCCGTTGAGCTTCAAGTTTAGAGCGGCCCGTCGGTTTTCATTCATAAGTCCGGCTCTTGTGATAGTCATTGTGGCATTTCCAATTGCCGACCAATAGTCGGGAGCCGAGGCATCCTCAAAGCAACGGTTGCGGATCAATTCGGCGTAGAGACCGCCATCACCGGCATTGTTGATTTCTTCATAAAAGATACCATATTGCAGCGGACTTATCATG
>CAMWLX010000313.1 GCA_947175225.1 uncultured Porphyromonadaceae bacterium | reverse complement strand
CCATAGATGTTGGCGCGTTTTCCTCTGGATGCTCGTGATGGTCGTAACGATGGCGATAGCTATGCCTTCTGAGGCTGAAGCTGCGAAAAAGAGGACATCAAAGGCCAAGACCACAGCTACGACTAAGAAAAAATCGTCAGCTTCAACTTCTAAAAAGAAGACAGGCACTGCTACGGCTACTAAAAAGAAAACTTCGTCTACATCAAAAAGGCGTTCTTCCGGCACAAAAAGGACTGCCGCGAAAAGCAGGAAAAGGTCGTCAGGGAAACGCACTGCATCCTCCGGAAGAGGATCTAATTGGGCGTTGACAGCAGCTGATGTGAATCCGGACTCCCAAAGCCCGGAAGTAAGGACAGCCAAAAAGTCGAAGAAGCGTCAAGTCACTGTAGAGCGTCCAGACCTCGAGGCCATCAGAGTTGCCACTCTTGACCCTTCAAATCCGATGTATTTCCCTAAGCTGATGAAGAAATTCAACCGCAATGACACTACAATGACAGCTGATGAATTCCGTCATCTGTATTTGGGATACATGTTTCAAGAAGACTATGACCCTTATCGGGAATCTCCATACTCGAGTGTCACAGATGCATATCGCAATAAGACATCTCACACCAAAGAGGAGATTGACACCATACGAAAGTATGCTGAGCTGACGCTTCTCGACAATCCGTTTGACCTGCGGCAGATGTCGTTTCTTGTGCATGTGCTAAAGGAGCGCCGCAAGGATATGAGTGCCAAGATATGGGAATATCGTCTTGAGCATCTGCTTGGAGCGATCAAGAGCACCGGCACGGGTGAAAATGAGGAGAATGCATGGTTTGTCATATATCCTGTCCATGAGTATGATATGGTGCAGCTTATGGGCTATCACGCAGTGGATGCCGACTTCATAGAGCCCGGATTCGACTATCTGATTGTAGAGCCTGAAGATGAGACTGCACGTCGGCTCCGCGATAAAGTGCAGCAAGGTTTTTACTTTGATGTCAGGCAGATTCATGAGCAATATGAACTAAAGCATCCCGAGGATGCCGAGGAGGAAGACAAAGCAAGTGGCGATGTCGAGGAGAGTGTAAGCGTCGTTGCTGATGAGGAAATTGCATCTGATGATCCCGACGACACTCCCTCAGGAGAAGATCCCGACAATGCCCCGGCAGGAGAAGAACCTGATGACATCCCTGCCGATGAGGATACCGAAGTAATTCCCGGGGATTAGCCATAATGTCACTAAATTAAGATAGTTTAAGACGCTTAATGACGCGCACGGAGTGCGCTAACTACATTGCTTGACGCCGTAAATTGGTCTTAATTTAGTGACATTGGGATTAGCCATTAGGATGGTCTAAGGCCTTTGGATTAATCCAAACTCCTCTCGAATGCGTTATAATATCAGATAGAACAATGATGCATTATGAATGATGCATTGTGAATTGAATTAGACTATGGAAGAAAATAAAGAAATAATCGACGATGGCAAATTTGTAGCCTTCGCATACACTGTAAAGGATGCCGATTCCGGTGAACTCCTGTTTGAAGCAAAACCATCGGCTCCGGATGTGATGGTATATGGCGTAAGCAATGAAGTGATTCCGGGCCTGATAGCTACTATAAAGGGACTTGGCAAAGGCGACAGATTCTCTGTCACTCTTCCTCCTGAGGTTGCTTTTGGTCCACGAAATGAGGAATGGATTCAGCAAGTTCCGGTAGAAGCTTTCATGCGTGATGGAAAGATGGCAGTAGATGTCAAGGAAGGGATTGTGCTCGATATGATGACCAATACGGGCGAGATAGTCAGTGGGCGCGTTGTCAAAGTCACTCCTGAAATAGTGGAGATGGATTTCAATCATCCATTCGCAGGGAAGACTGTCGATTTCGAAGGGGAAATCATTGAAGTGCGCGACGCTACCGATGAAGAACTGCATCCTAAGCATGCTTGCGGTTGCGGCTGCTCACATCATGGAGGTTGCGACGACGGATGTGGATGTTCAAAAGATGGAGATAACGAGGCCTGTGGCTGCGGTGACGGGTGTAACTGTCATTAATAAGCATGCCGTCTAAAACAGAGCTTCCGGAAGAGATACTGCGCGTCAAGCAGAGGCTTTCGATTATAGGCGATTCTCCCGCTCTCATTGAGGCTATCAAGAGAGCGGTGACAGTCGCCCCTATTGATTTGTCGGTACTCGTGACCGGACCGTCGGGTTCGGGCAAGGAATTCTTCCCAAAGATCATCCATCAGTTTGGAGCGAGAAAACATAAGAAATATATAGCTGTCAACTGTGGCGCAATTCCTGAAGGCACGATAGACAGTGAACTTTTCGGACATGAGAAAGGATCGTTCACAGGAGCCGTGTCGGCCAGAAAGGGATATTTTGAAGAGGCTGACGGGGGCACAATTTTCTTAGATGAAGTGGCAGAACTCCCTCTGACTACCCAGGCTCGCTTGCTGCGTGTGCTTGAGACAGGTGAGTTCCTGAAGGTGGGCAGCAGTACGGTGCAGACTACTGATATCCGCGTCGTAGCAGCCACCAATGTAGATCTGATCAAGGCAGTGGCAGAAGGGAGATTTCGTGAAGATCTGTATTATCGTCTTTCTACAGTGGTGATAAATGTCCCGCCATTGCATGAAAGGGGAGACGACATAATACTCTTAGCACGAAAATTTGCGGCTGATTTTGCCGAGAAATACCTTACCAAGCCAATATCCTTCAGTGAGGAAGCAAAACGCGCTCTGCTGCTCTATAATTGGCCGGGCAATGTAAGGCAGTTGAAGAATATTATCGACCAACTCGCCCTCTTTGAGGCAGGCACGGAGATCTCACGCCGTCAGCTGCTCGAGGCTCTTCCTCTTAATCATGATCCGCAGTCTACTCCGATGATTGCACCCTCAGATGATTCTGCCGGACTGGAGAGAAAGATGATCTTCCAGATGCTGTTTTCAATGCGCGAAGAGATTGAGAAGCTTAAGAAGATTGTCAATGAAAAGCCGGGTGCCTCAGATAAAGGGGCAGGTTCGTTTACTGATGTCAGGGCCTTGATGGCTCCCGAACATATGGATTCAGGAGTTTCCGGGAATCCTCTCGACAGATCGGAGAAGAAGGTAATAGAAGAGACGCTTGCACGCCACGATGGCAACAAGAAGCAAGCAGCCGAAGAGCTTCAGATTTCAGTGCGCACCCTTTATCGGAAAATGCAGGAACTCGGCATATCCTGATGCCCCTAACCTCTTAACCCCTTAACCCTCAATTTTCGCTTGTGAAAATTGAATTATAAAATGAAACGTCTCTTTTCATATATCACTTTTGCTGTGTCGGCACTTATAGTGCTGGCCGGATGCACTATAAGTTATAAGTTTAACGGTTCGGCACTGAACTACGACATATATAAGACCATCCATGTGTCGGAGTTCCCGATCCGAGCAGCATTGGTCTATGCTCCTTTGCAGCAGACTTTCGAGAATCAGCTTCTCAATACCATCACAAGGCAGACGCGCCTTCAAGAAGTGAGCGGAACGTCTGATCTTGAGATGAGCGGCGAGATTACCGGCTACTCACTGTCGCCACAGGCTGTCGGCACGGATGCATACGCCACTGAGACGCGCCTGACGATCACAGTCAAAGTGAAATATACGGATCATATAAATTCTGCCAACGATGTAGACCAGACTTTCTCTGCCTACCGTCAATTTGACAGTTCCCTTATGCTGACTGATGTGCAAGACACTCTTTGTCAGGAAATTTGTGAAGAACTTGTAGAGTTGATTTTCAATGCAACTCTTGGCAACTGGTAGAATTATGTCAGGCCATAACACTCAGGAGAAGGAAGGAGCAATGAAAAAGTCGGAAGAAATGAAACAAAAATACCCATACTACGTCATTCCAGACATAGAGGCACTCTCTTCAGAGCGTGACCCGGTCAAGTTGCGTCTCCACCGCCGCAGAATTGCAGCCAATATAGGAGATGCTGATGCTCTTAGAGCCATCTTGGGAGACGCTTCACAGGATTTCTTGGATTTCTATGGCACGTCGGCACGTCCGAATCTTTCCACGGCAGACACCATCGATTCTTTCCTCGAGCGATTTGGTAGCAAGATGGATAAGGCCGAAGAGGAAGACTTCGTGGTGCCGGTGGCTCCCCAGCCTATAGATTATACTGCTATTCTTGAGCAAGAAGAGGCAGCCGACGGGGTAGCTGCCGAAATTCCGGCAGATGCTACTTTGGGAGCAATTGACGCTTTTCTCGCTCAGCAGCCGGCTCCAAGAATAAGGCCAAAGAAAGAGCCAAAAGAAGACGAAAAACCCTCTCTGACGGAGAGTTTTGCCAAAATTATGATAAAAAATGGCAATTATGAGCGTGCGTTGGAAATTATTACCCAAATAAATTTGAATAATCCAGAAAAAAGTATTTACTTTGCAGACCAAATACGATTCCTTAAGAAACTCATTTCTTTGGAGTCGCTATAAGCGTGTATTTATAAATCAATGCGGGGAGGCCATTGGTCTTTTTCGCCTTTAACAAACGTCATAAAAAATGTACATTTTTCTAAGCATTCTCATCGTGATTGCAGCGTTGTTGCTTATCGGCGCTGTTCTCATCCAGAAATCAAAAGGAGGGGGTCTTGCTTCCGACTATAGCCAGGGTAACCAGTATATGGGCTATCGCAAGACCACAGACTTCATCGA
>CAMWLX010000312.1 GCA_947175225.1 uncultured Porphyromonadaceae bacterium | reverse complement strand
GGTCCACCCAAGCAAATTCTCAATTCAAATAATTCTAAATTCTCAATTCCCAATTCTCAATTATAAAGACTATGAGCAGATTAGTAGCAATAGTAGGGCGGCCGAACGTAGGGAAATCCACGCTCTTCAACCGTTTGACGCAGACAAGGGCCGCCATTGTAGATGATACGTCGGGCACGACCAGAGACCGACAGTATGGGAAAGTAGACTGGGATGGCCAGGAATTTTCAATCGTAGACACGGGAGGTTGGGTAGTCAACTCCGACGACGTATTTGAGGAGGAGATCAACAAGCAGGTCCATATCGCTATAGAAGAGGCTGACGTGATACTCTTCGTGGTGGATGCATCGGTAGGCGTGACCGACCTTGACGACAAGGTGGCAGAAATATTGCGCCGCAGCAAGAAGCCTGTCATCGTAGTAGCCAACAAGGAAGACAAGAGCGACTCGAAATATAATGTAGCGGAATTTTATTCCCTCGGGCTTGGAGATCCAATCGAAGTGTCTTCAGCAAACGGGTCAGGCACCGGCGACCTTCTTGATGAAATAATAAAGGATTTCCCAGATACCCCTGACAAAGAAGATACAGAGGAAAACATCGCCAAGTTTGCGATAGTTGGCAGGCCTAATGCCGGCAAATCTTCCCTCATCAATGCCTTTATCGGCGAGGAACGGCATATAGTGACTGATATCGCAGGGACCACCCGCGACTCCATATATCACCGATATAATAAATTTGGGTTTGACTTCTACCTCGTAGATACGGCCGGTATCCGCAAGAAACAGAAGGTGAATGAAGACATCGAATATTATTCTGTGATTCGTTCGATACGTGCTATTGAAGCCTCTGATGTCTGCATATTGATGATCGATGCCACACGCGGCATTGAAGGACAGGATGCCAATATCTTTTCCCTCATTCAGAAGAACAAGAAGGGACTCGTGGTGTGCGTAAACAAATGGGATCTTGTAGAAGACCGGAGTTTGGAGGCACAGAAACGATATGAAGCCGCCATAAGGGGCAAGTTTGCTCCTTTCACCGACTTCCCGATTATCTTCGCATCTGCATTGACCAAGCAACGCATCTACAATGTGCTTGAGACAGCAGTGAAAGTGTATGAAAACCGGCGCCGTGTGATCCCGACATCACAACTCAACACTTATATGCTTGAGGAAATCGCAGTGACACCACCACCAAGCAATAAGGGCAAGTTTGTGAAGATCAAATATGTCACCATGCTTAAGGATTCTATCATCCCGACATTCGTATTCTTCTGCAACCTTCCGCAATGGGTAAAGGAACCCTACCGCCGATTCTTGGAGAATAAGATCCGAGCAAAATGGGACTTCCACGGCACTCCTATACAGATATTTATGAGAGAAAAGTAATTTTTTGATAAGTTTATAAGTCTTATAAGTCTTATAAATCTTATAATAAAAATATTCAGAAATGAATAAGAAAAAATTAGTGATAAGCACCGGGGCCGGGATCAGCGCCGAGTCGGGGATAAAGACATTCCGAGATGCCGGGGGCCTTTGGGAAAATTATCCTGTAATGGATGTGGCATCTGCAGATGGTTTCCGACGCAATCCGAAGTTGGTGCATGAGTTCTACAACCAACGTCGCCACGACCTGCTTAAGGCAGAGCCTAATGCCGCTCACCGTGCGCTTGTCGAGCTTGAGAAGGACTACGACGTCTATATCATCACTCAGAACGTCGATGATCTCCACGAGCGAGCCGGCTCGAAGAATATCCTCCACCTCCACGGAGAGTTGATGAAGATCCGCTCTATCACGCATCCGGAATACGTAGAGACATTGACTCCCGACAATCTCGACACCACACCCGCTACGCGAGGCAAGAACGGCGACCCGATGCGTCCGCACATCGTCTTCTTCCAGGAAGCAGTGCCAAACATAGAGAAAGCCATGGAGCTTGCCCATGAAGCTGACATTTTCTGCGTCATAGGCACAAGTTTGGCAGTGTATCCGGCAGCCGGGCTTATATATAGTGTCCGCCCCGGAGTTCCAATATATTACATCGACCCCAACCCGGCGTCAACACCAAATATCTCAGAGATCACGGTGATAGCTCAACCGGCTACCGAAGGAGTACAGACATTGGCACGGCTTTTGCATGACAGTGAACAGTGAATAGTGAACAGTGAACAGTGAGTAATTAATGATGATTTGCCTCTTCGATGCTTATCGGGGAGGCTATTTTTTTCTTCTCTGAAAGAGCTCAGAGTTATCAGAGCTCACAGAAGACTATAAATATTAGAAATTGCACAAATTTGTATATATGCGCTATTTATTAAATTTTGTTAAACCTTTTTAACAAATGACAAATGTTAATGATTTTTTACTTATCTTTGTAGGTGTAAATAAAAGCAAATAGTCATTTGCAATCATTCGAGAATTTAACATCATAAAAATATAGCTACACAAATGGCAAAAATACAAGGAGCCGTGACCGTCAATAAGGAGCGGTGTAAAGGATGTAATCTCTGTGTTGTCGCTTGCCCGACCGACACATTGTCGCTTCAGCCCTACGAAGTCAACGACCGTGGATATCACTTCGCCTATATGTCAAACCCGGAGGCCTGCATCGGATGCTGCAGTTGCGCCCTCGTTTGCCCGGATGCCTGCATAGAGGTCTACAGAGTGAAAATAGACTAAAGCTTAATCGACTAAACAATCAGCACAATATATGAAAGAAGTAACATTAATGAAGGGCAATGAGGCGATCGCCCATGCCGCCATCCGATATGGATGCGACGGCTATTTCGGCTATCCCATCACCCCTCAGTCAGAGGTGCTCGAGACACTCGAGGCACTCATGCCGTGGGAGACCACGGGCATGGTAGTGGTCCAGGCAGAATCTGAAGTAGCGGCGATCAATATGGTCTACGGCGGAGCAGCTACCGGAAAAGCCGTCATGACATCGTCGTCTTCCCCCGGCGTCAGCTTGAAGCAGGAAGGAATATCTTATATCGCAGCCTCCTCACTCCCGGCATTGATTCTCAACGTCATGCGAGGAGGCCCTGGACTCGGCACCATCCAGCCATCACAGGCAGACTATTTTCAGGCTGTAAAAGGGGGCGGACACGGCGACTACCATCTGATAGTGCTTGCTCCATCTACAGTGCAGGAAATGGCAGACTTTGTCGGTCTTGGATTTGACCTCGCTTTCAAATACTGCAATCCGGCCATGATACTTGCCGACGGCATCGTAGGGCAGATGATGGAAAAGGTGGTGCTACCCGAACAGCGCCCGCGCCGCACTGACGAAGAAATCCGCGAGCAATGCCCATGGGCTGTCACAGGCCGCCATGGTCGCCGCAAACGCAACATTGTGACTTCGCTTGAGCTTGAATCAGACAAGATGGAAGTCATCAACAACCAGCTACAGGCAAAATATCGCGAAATAGAAGCCAACGAGACCCGTTGGGAAGAAATAGACACTAAAGATGCAGATTATCTCATCATCTCTTTCGGCTCAGTAGCACGCATCTCGACCAAAGCTAAGGAACTCGCTGAGGAAGAAGGACTGAAAGTAGGCATCATCCGCCCCATCACCCTTTGGCCTTTCCCTTCAGAGGCAATACGCAAAGCAGCAGAAGGGAAAAAGGGAATTCTCGTCGTAGAGCTGAATGCAGGACAGATGATCGAAGATGTGCGCCTTGCGGTTCACGATTCTCTTCCTGTAGAACATTACGGCAGAATGGGAGGCATTATCCCCAGCCCCTCCGAGATTGTAAACGCCCTTAAGGAAAAACTTATAAGAGGCAATGCATAATTCATAATGCATAATGCATAATTAACTTTCACAGAACTCAATGTGACGATACATTATGATATTATGCTTTTAAATTAATCAGATATTTATGCAAATAGAAGATATAATAAAACCTGAAAACAAGGTTTACAGTGCTCCGGAGCTGCTTGATGAGGTAAACATGCATTATTGCCCCGGCTGCAGCCACGGTGTGATCCATAAGCTTGTAGCAGAGGTCATCGCAGAACTTGGCATCGTGGAGCGTACAGTTGGAGTTTCCCCGGTAGGATGCGCAGTCTTCGCATATAACTATATAGATTGCGACTGGATCGAAGCCGCTCACGGACGTGCCCCAGCCATAGCAACAGCTGTCAACCGACTATGGCCTGAGAACGTGGTCTTCACATATCAGGGAGACGGCGACATGTCGGCAATCGGCACTGCTGAAACCATACATGCAGCCAACCGTGGCGAAAATATCGTCATGATCTTCGTCAACAACGCCATTTACGGCATGACAGGCGGCCAGATGGCCCCCACTACCCTACTTGGGCAAAAGACCGCCACAAGCCCCTATGGACGCCGCGTAGACCTCAACGGATATCCACTTGAGATCACCAACCTGCTGAAGGAACTTGACGGCACCTGCTATGTCACTCGCCAGAGTGTGCATACTCCTGCCAACGTGCGCAAGACCAAGGCTGCCCTGAAGAAAGCATTCCAGAATGCCATTGCAAAGAAAGGGACGAGCGTCGTAGAAGTAGTCTCCACTTGCAACTCCGGATGGAAAATGACCCCTGAGAAAGCCAACGAATGGATGGCGCAGCACATGTTTGAGAAATATCCTCTTGGAGATCTAAAAGTCTAATAATTTTGAATTTTGAATTTTGAATTTAGAAT
>CAMWLX010000311.1 GCA_947175225.1 uncultured Porphyromonadaceae bacterium | reverse complement strand
CTACTTCAAGCACAAGGACCGCAATGAAACGGTCATCTTTGATGCTTTTTACAGCATTCGCATTAGGATTCACTTCCTGTAGCAAAGACGATGAACCCAACCTCCCAAATCCTGACGTTCCCACTATAGCGGAAGGGGCATTTGTGCTCAATCAAGGCAATTATGGGAAGCAGATAGAGGGTAGCCTCACTCTCATTGACTATTCATCAAAATCTGCATCACAGAATCTCTTTCAGAGAGCAAATGGGCGTAGCCTTGGTTCGACTCCGCAAGGAGCTGTGGCATACGGTGGTAAGATATATTTGGCAATCTACGAATCTAACGTCATTGAGATAATAGACCGCACTACATTCAAATCGCTTAAGCAGATTTCTCTTTCTGATGCAGAGGGTCAAAGTCCACGTTCTCTCATAGCTAAAGATGGAAAAGTATACGTGTCTATGTTTAATGGATATGTGTCTCGCCTTGATACCTTATCGCTTACTATCGATAAAAGTGTAAAAGTGGGTCCAAACCCTGAAATAATGGCTATAAAGGGTGATTATCTATATGTGCCCAATTCAGAGGGTATGAATTATCCGAATTATGGCACAACTGCTTCAAAGATCAATCTGAAATCCTTTTCTGTAGAGAAAACCTTTGATGTTGGCTTGAATCCTTGTCAATTCGCTTCAAATGGAACTGATCTTTTCTTGCTATGCACAGGCAATTATGGCGACACTCAATCAAAGATATATCGTATTGACAACAACGATAACTCTACTGAAGTAGATGTAGCAACTCTCATGGCGATCAAAGATAATAAGCTCTATTATATCAATGCGCCATACTTCGGAGTCACAGATATCACTTATACGACTTACGACATTGCTTCAGGATCGAAGACCAAAATGATTGGCGACAATGGAGTGGATAGTCCCGCAGGTTTGGGTGTCGATCCAATCAACGGTAATATCGTAGTGACTTCATATTCGATAGACAATGGAGTGGCAAGCTACGCTACGGATGGATATGCAAAGGTCTACAGTTCTAACGGTAGCCTTCTCAATCGTTACGATGTCGGAGTGGGTCCTTGCGCAGTCTTCTTTAATTATAAGTAACTAATGACGAAGTTTTTTCTTTATTTTTTGCTGATGACGGTCATGCCATTGGTTGCCTCTTGTGGGGCAGCCGGTGGCAGTGGTCATGCATCGTCCGCAGGCGATACAATACCAACCAAATACATAAAAAATCTTACTATGGTTGATTACGGAGATTTCGTAAAGGCTGATTTCCGTAATCCTTGGGATACGACAAAGACATTGCAGACATTCCTGCTTGTTCCTCACGACAGTGAAATCCCTGCTGACCTTCCAAAGGGAACTGTAGTGCGAACACCTTTGCGCAGATCAGTTGTGTATACATCGCTGCATAACAGTCTCCTTGAAGAACTCGGAGCCTCGGAAGCAGTAGTGGGAGCTTGCGATACAAAATATATTCGAAAGCCAAGTATTCGCAAACGTATTGAGGCAGGAACAATTGCTGATTGCGGCACAAGTATGGCTCCAAATCTTGAGAAGATATTGCAACTTAATCCGGATGCCATATTGCTTTCTGCTTTTGAGAACTCCAACGACCACAATAAAGTGGCTCAGACAGGAATTCCCATCATCGACTGCCCCGATTATATGGAATCATCCCCCTTGGCAAGAGCTGAATGGATGAAATTCTTTGGTCGGCTATATGGCAAAGGTAATGTTGCTGATTCAATTTTTGAAGCCACAGAAAAAGCTTATCTCGAGACAAAAGCTTTGATAAAGGATGTGAAATCTCGCCCCGTCGTGCTGACTGACTTAATCTACGGTCAATCTTGGGGAGTTCCGGCTGCTAATTCCACTACCGGCGTGCTAATAGAAGACGCAGGTGGAGTCAATCCATTCAATACATTCAAGACGAGTGGGAGCGTACAGCTTTCCCCGGAGGAAGTGTTGTTTACGGCAAAAGATGCTGATGTCTGGATATTAAAATATTCTCAAGATCTCCCTGTGACTATTTCACAACTTGCTAAAGATAACCCAATTTATTCAAAATTCAAAGCTTATTCCGATGGCAATATCTATGGTTGTGACACTCAAGGTTCCACATATTTTGAGGATGCAGCCTTCCATCCTCATTGGATATTGGCGGAATATGCCGCAATGTTTCATCCGGAATTAGGAGAAGTTGCCGGAAATCATCACTACTACAAAAAAATAAAACAGTGAAGTTTTTTGTGATTATATTATCGGTGTTGTTCCTGATGGTGGCATCGCTTTTTATTGGAGCGGTAAATATTCCTCCAAGTCAAGTGGTTGATGTTCTTATGGGTAGGAGCAATAATGATGCCGTCAATTTTATCATTTTAGGAAGCAGGTTTCCTCAGGCGGTCACTGCATTGCTTGCCGGAGCCGCTCTCGCTGTGTCGGGATTGATGATGCAGACTATGTTCCGCAATCCGCTTGCCGGTCCTTCCATTTTGGGTATCAGTTCAGGGGCAAATCTTGGAGTTGCATTGGTGATGCTGCTGATGGGAAGTACGGTGACAATTGGTTCTCTTGCTTTTTCAGGATATGTGTCTATTATTATTGGCGCCTTTGCCGGCAGTGTCCTCATAATGGGGTTGCTGATATTGCTTTCATCCATCTTGCGCAACGACCTGATGCTTATCATTACCGGAGTGCTTATAGGTTATCTAACATCATCGATCATAACATTGCTAAACTATAGTGCTTCTGCCCACGGAGTGCAAGGTTATATAATGTGGGGCATGGGATCTTTCAACAGTGTCAGTGCGAATCAACTTCCGGTGTTTGCTGTTATCGTGGTAATTGGTCTTGCGCTGTCTCTGATGCTTGTCAAACCCCTCAACGCACTTCTGCTTGGGGATGACTATGCGCGTAGTCTTGGTATACCAATAAAGAGTGTGCGCAACTTGCTTCTTCTTGCTACGGGTATACTCACGGCTGTCACGACGGCTTTCTGTGGGCCTGTAGCTTTTATCGGGTTGGCTGTCCCTCATATCGCTCGCATGATATGGCATACCGACAATCATCGTGTCCTCATGCCGGCCACTATGCTGATAGGGAGTGCAGTCGCGCTTTTATGTTGCATCATCAGTGTATTGCCCTCAGCCGGAATTGCCCCAATCAATGCTGTGACCCCCTTGATAGGTGTGCCGGTTATTCTTTATGTTGTCATACGTCGTCGTTAAAGCCATGAATACATCTATAGAATTGAAAGACGTGACCACCGGATATAAGAATAAACCGGTGACAAGGGATATAAACGCATATTTATTGGCTGGCGAGTTGACCTGTCTGTTAGGACCTAATGGAGCTGGAAAATCAACACTTCTTAAGACCCTTAGTGCGTTTATTCCTCCATTGAGGGGAGAAATTATGATAGAAGGCAAAGATCTTAAGCAGATAAATGCGAGGATGCTTGCCAGGAGCATAGCCGTAGTCCTTACCCAACGTCCTTCTACGATGAATATGACCGTAGAAGAATTGGTTGCTGTTGGCAGAAGCCCGTATACGTCATTTTTTGGTGGTCTTCACGCCGCTGACAAGGAAGTTGTAGATAGGTCGATAAGTCTTGTCGGTATCGACGATCTTCGCCATCGCAACGTAAATACTCTTAGCGATGGCGAACGACAGAAAGCCTTAATAGCAAAAGCGCTTGCCCAGCAGACACAAATAATATTTCTTGACGAGCCGACAGCTTTCCTTGACTATCCAAGCAAAGTGGAGATAATGAAATTGCTCTATACCATTGCCAGAGAAGAAGACAAGACAGTATTCATGTCGACCCACGATATTGAGCTTGCACTTCAGATTGCCGACAAAATATGGCTACTCGATAAGATACATGGATTGCAGATAGGCATTCCCGAAGACCTTGCCTATAATGGACTGCTTGGGGAATACTTTGAGCGTGGTGGTCTCCGGTTCAACTATGCTACAGGTCAATTTGAAATAGAGCATGAGAAGAAGGGGATGGTCAGACTCTCTGGAGAAGGTCGTCTTCATGATTTGGTGAAGAAAGCTCTTCGAAGAGTAGGTTATATTGCAAGTCCGGATGCTGAAGGCATGGCGGTAGAAATTATAAATGGGCGCGATGGAGAGGGGGCGATAGTGTGTGATGGCAAATCTGTCACATCGATTGAAAGCCTTGTCGCAAAGTTAAAACGATTGGAGAATTTATAAGGTCCCATTATTAAATGGGCCCTAAATATTAAATGTGACCTAAAATTTCTTCCATTCCCACTTTAAGGGGTGTCAATCCTATTGATTCATAAAATTTCATGGCAGAGGGATTGCATTGCCATACATTCAAGGTGATGTTGTAGAAACCATTTTCCTTGGCGTATTCTTTGACGAAATTATATAGCCGGGTCCCAATATGTTTGCCTCGGCATTCTGCGTTGACGCATAAGTCATCGATGTAAAGTGTTTTGATAGGCATCAGATGCTTTGAGTCAGTGTGATCTTCTACGATACAAAAGCAATATCCTTCTACGACTCCACTCTCATCTTCGTAAACAAAAATCGGAGAGAGTGGATTTGCGATGATGTGCGCGACTTCGTCGGGTTCATACCTGACTCTTAGAGACATCTCCGAGCCCACGGTACGTAGAGGAATCTCGTATGCCGTCTTCTGCGTG
>CAMWLX010000310.1 GCA_947175225.1 uncultured Porphyromonadaceae bacterium | reverse complement strand
CTTCATGCAAGGGGAAAGACAATGCCCCGCAACAACAAGCTGCTCCAACTCTCGCAACCCTGAAAGTAGCAGAAACGGATGCCGACCTCAACACCAATTATCCGGCAACTCTTCACGGAAAAAACGACGTAGAGATACGTCCGCAAATTTCCGGATTCCTCACTAAGGTACATGTCAGGGAGGGACAGAAAGTGAGC
The DNA here is from genome assembly GCA_947175225.1 of uncultured Porphyromonadaceae bacterium. GTDB lineage: Bacteria > Bacteroidota > Bacteroidia > Bacteroidales > Muribaculaceae > Lepagella. Next base: position 4,486 of record CAMWLX010000310.1, on the reverse strand, counting down.
GCCGGCCAGCTTCTTTTCACCATCGACCAAGTTCAGCTCCAGGCAGCGGTAGACGCAGCGAAGGCTGCTGTGGCTGTTGCTCAGGCAAATGTCAACACAGTACAGACAAACGCCAACAACAATAAGATTCTTCTTGATAAAAATATTATTTCAGCATCTGCATATCAGACAAGTGTAGACCAACTGAACGCAGCAAAAGCTCAGCTTGGACAAGCCCAGGCCAATCTCACTTCAGCACAAAAGAACCTTTCGTATACTCTTGTGACAGCTCCTGTAGCCGGAGTTGTCGGCACCATCGACAATAAGGAAGGCTCACTCGTCTCCCCCTCCACTCTCCTTACAATGCTTTCAGACAATGGAGAGATGGAAGCTTATTTCTCAATGACAGAAAAGGAGATCTTGGCACTGACCGACGAGGGAAGAATGAGCATGAAGCAAGTGCTCGACTCTCTCCCGGGAGTGGAACTCAAGCTTGCCAACGGTGAAATCTACAGCCAACCGGGCCGCATAGTTTCTATCTCAGGAGTTCTTGATCCCTCTACGGGCAGCGCGACAGTGAAAGCCCTTTTCCCAAATCCTAACGGAATGCTCCGCAGCGGAAATACCGGGCAGGTGCTTCTTCCGCAGATCAACCGAGGCGTGATCACAATTCCACAGAAAGCTACATTTGAAATCCAGGATATGAAGTTTGTGTATGTAGTCGGAGACAGCTCCAAAGTGCACCAAGCCCCGATCATCATCGACTCCAAAAATGATGGCACTAACTATATAGTGACAAAGGGTCTGAAGCCCGGCGACGTAATCGTGATCGAAGGTGTCGGCTCTACTGTGAAAGACGGCATGGTAATCACTCCAAAGAACTAATCTGACTATATAATCACAAAAGAAATGAAACTTGACAGATTTATAAACAAGCCGGTGCTGTCGACGGTGATCTCCATCTTCATCGTCATCTTCGGCGTCCTTGGCCTTACGAGCCTTGCCATTGAGCAGTATCCCGATATCGCTCCCCCAACAATTTCAGTAAGTACGACTTATACCGGTGCATCTGCACAGGCAGTGTTGAATTCCGTGATCGCTCCTCTTGAAGAGCAGATCAATGGCGCTGAAAACATGGACTACATGGTGTCTTCAGCATCAAACAATGGCTCGGCTTCCATTCAGGTCTATTTCAAGCAGGGCATGGACCCTGACATGGCTGCCGTCGACGTGCAGAACCGTGTGGCAAAAGCTGCGGCTTTCCTCCCATCGGAAGTAAACCAAGTCGGCGTCATCACGCAAAAGCGCCAAAGCTCCATGCTTATGGTAATGGCACTCTTTGACGAGACCGATACATATACCAGCCAGTTTATCGACAACTATATGTCGATAAACATTATTCCGGAAATCAAGCGTGTATCCGGCGTAGGCGAGGCGATGGCTTTCGGTGCAGACTATTCAATGCGCGTATGGCTCAAGCCGGAGGTAATGGCGCAATATAATCTGATGCCGTCAGACATTACAGCAGCCCTCGCAGAACAGAATATTGAAGCGGCCCCGGGTAGCTTCGGCGACCAGGGCAACCAGACTTTCCAATATACAATGCGCTATAAGGGCCGCCTGCAGGATGAAGCTGAATTTGAAGACATCGTGATCCGCGCTTCAAAAGATGGCGAAATCCTGCGCCTTGGAGATGTAGCAGAAGTGGAACTTGGCAAACTGAGCTACGGATTTGCCAACCGCGACAACGGACATGTCGGTTCGGCTGCAATGATATTCCAATCAGCAGGCTCCAATGCAACTGAAGTAATCAAGAATCTTGAAAAGCTTCAGGATAGAGCACGCAAGGATCTGCCGAAGGGACTCGTCTTTGAAACCACCATGAGTGTCAACGACTTCTTGTTTGCATCTATCCATGAGGTAGTGAAGACTCTCATCGAGGCATTCATCCTTGTGTTTATTGTGGTGTTTATCTTCCTTCAGGACTTCCGATCTACCCTTATCCCTATGATTGCTATCCCGGTGGCACTTATCGGAACGTTCTTCCTGCTATACATCTTTGGATTTACCCTCAACCTTCTGACCCTTTCAGCACTCGTGCTTGCGATTGCGATTGTGGTCGATGATGCGATAGTCGTCGTGGAGGCGGTGCATGCAAAGCTCGACCAGGGCTATAAATCTGCACGTAAGGCCTCTATCGATGCAATGAGTGAGATTGGTTCGGCACTTGTCTCCATCACTCTTGTGATGATGCTCGTGTTTATCCCTGTGTCGTTCCTCAGCGGCACATCAGGTATCTTCTACCGCCAATTCGGTCTTACGATGGCTATGGCAATCGGTCTTTCAGCTGTCAACGCCCTTACCCTCTCCCCTGCCCTATGCGCTCTATTCTTGAAGCCACACAAAGTTGAAGAAGGGGATGAAGATCCTCTTGGAGGCTACGACGTAGAAAGCGAGAAGAAAGCAAAAAAGGAAAAGATGAATCTCCTCCAAAGATTCTTCTACTGGTTTAATGTCGCTTTCGATGCATTGCTCTCAAAATACAAGAAAGCTACCACATGGTTTATCAACCATAAACTTATCTCGTTTGGGACTGTAGCAGCAGCTATCGGCGTTCTTGTATGGCTTATGAGCATTACCCCTACCGGCCTTGTACCAACGGAAGATACCGGTACGATCATGGGTGCTGTGACTATGCCTCCTGCCACATCGCAAGAACGCACTCAGGCGGTGATGGACAAAATGGATTCCTTGATCGGTTCTATTCCGGAAGTAAAGAGCCGCACGGCGATCACAGGATATTCATTCATTGGGGGCCAGGGCAACACCTACGGCTCTTTCATCATCAAGCTTCAGCCTTGGGACCAACGTAAGAAACCCAACCAATCTGCGGGCGCAATCGTGCAGCAACTCTATGGCATGAGCTCCACAATCAAGGATGCCAATATCATGTTCTTCCAGCCTCCTATGATCGCAGGATATTCAGCCACCAATGGTTTTGAGCTTAAACTTGAGGATAAGACAGGCGGCTCACTCGATGATTTCTTTGCAATTTATCAGAAATTTATCGGAGTGCTCAATTCGCAGCCGGAAATCCAGATGGCATACTCTACATTCAACCCGACCTTCCCACAGTATCTTGTGGAAATCGATGTTCCAAAGGTGAAGCAAGCCGGTCTGACCCAAAATGCCATACTCTCGACGCTTCAAGGCTACTATGGAGGTATGTATATATCAAACTTCAACTCCTACGGCAAGCTCTACCGAGTTATGATGCAGGCATCTCCTGATGCTCGAGTCAGCCCTGAGACTTTGAAGCAGATAAAGGTGAGAAATGGAAATGAAATGGCTCCGATCGACAATTTCGTTCACTTGAAGCGTATCTATGGACCGGATATCATCAACCGATTCAATATGTTTACGTCTATCAACGTGACCGGCACGCCGGCAGCAGGCTATTCTTCCGGACAGGCTCTTCAGGCAATCGAACGAGTGGCTCAGGAAACACTTCCGCAAGGTTATTCTTTTGAATATTCAGGCATGAGCCGCGAGGAGGCTTCAGGCAGCAGCGGAGGCACCGGAGTGATATTCTTGCTAATCCTTACCTTCGTCTATCTTATCCTGTCGGCTCAATACGAAAGCTACATACTGCCATGGGCTGTAATCCTCTCAGTCCCGTTCGGACTTATGGGAACATTCATATTTGCCCATTTCCGCGATATAGCAAACAATATCTATCTGCAGATTGCCCTTATCATGCTTATCGGCCTTTTGGCTAAGAATGCAATCCTCATCGTAGAGTATGCCCTCGACCGCCGCCGCACAGGCATGAGCATTGTGAAGTCTGCTATCCAAGGAGCAGTGGCCCGTCTGCGACCTATCCTCATGACTTCTCTTGCACTCATCATCGGCCTTCTCCCTCTGATGTATGCTACCGGCGCCGGCGCCAACGGAAACCAAGCCCTCGGTACGGGAGCAGTAGGCGGCATGCTTATCGGTATGATACTCCAAGTGCTTGTGGTGCCGGCCCTCTTCGTGGCATTCCAGACACTCCAAGAGAAATTCACTCCTCAGAAATGGAGCGACAAAGACAACCGCAAGATCAAGAGCGAGCTTGAACAATATTCACTTAACAGAGAATAATGCGATGAACAGAATCATAAAGATATCCTGTATGTCGGCGCTCGCCCTCACGATGAGCAGCTGCCACATCTACAATAAATATGAACTACCGACCGACAATTCGGTAGCAGCCGACTACCGTCAGGCCGTGGAGCAACAAGACTCCACAGGCCTGGCCTACATGGGCTGGCGCGAAATTTTCACAGACCCGATCCTGCAAGGCTATATAGAGCAGGCTCTTGCCAACAACAACAGCCTCGACAATGCCCGCCTGAATGTGGAAATGGCAAGGGCGCAACTTCAAGGAGCAAAGCTCTCCTACCTTCCTTCGCTTGCATTCAACCCCAATGGAGGGACAGCTTCATATGGCGGCAGCCATATGAAC
>CAMWLX010000309.1 GCA_947175225.1 uncultured Porphyromonadaceae bacterium | reverse complement strand
CTCTCGCAGCTGATCTTGTAGTCAGGAACTTCAAGAGTCTCCCTTCCGATCAGACTGCAATTAATCGCGAAACAATGAAAAAAGACCAAAACGGCAATACTGCAGCGTTGGTCAAGATCTACACTCCCATCAACCCATCAGATCTATATTTTGACAATGGAGTGATGGGAATTGTAGCCAGAGAAAACAAGCCGGGACAAATTTGGCTTTATCTTCCCGCGCGTTCACAGAAGATTCAGATAAGCACTTCCGGCCATGCTCCTACTCCGCATTATTTTGAAGAACCTATTGTATCTGGAAGCACATACTCTATGGAACTCATGTTGGAAGGAAAAGACGTCTCCATAGTTGCAAATGTAAATAAAGCTCCAATATTCGTTGACGGTGATTCAGTAGGCCTATCACCGGTCAATACATACTTATCTTATGGTGACCATAGCGTAAAGGCCCAGTTGGGATATATGCTTTACGATGGAAATATAATAGTGTCCAACGATGGTCCTTCCCGCTTTGAAATTAATTTGGAAAATGAAAATGATAAATATAGCCAAGTATCAGTGTATGCGCCTAATGAAGCTGAAATTTGGTTTGATGGTAAAAAAGTTGCCATTGGTGAATGGCACACTCGACTCAAAGAAGGTAAATATTTTGTGGAGTTAAGAAAAAGAAACTGCGAGCCCAGCATAGAGAGTTTCAATGTCAAGATAGGACAACCAACTGAGATCCATGCTAAAGCACCAATACCGTTTAAGGGTTATCTTTCAGTTGAAGTGAATCCCGCTTTAGGAACAAGTATCTTTCATGCTGATACGTTAGTAGCCAAAAACAGGCTCAACAGACAGCTGAATATCGGCGATTATACGTATACATTTAAACGAAAAGGCTATATTACCGCAACAAAAACTTTCAGTGTCCGCAATAATGAAGAGACATTAGACACTGTAAGACTTGAACGAGTTCAATATATTAAAAACAAATCTCTATATGTTGGACTTGGTTTTACATACAGTTCAATTCCCGGAATAAATATTAACATAGGCGGCACTTACCAAAATATCTCTGCCGAACTTGGTTATACAGTCGGTATTGGAAGAAGTGGAGAAGTCTACTGGTTTCAAAGTTCCTCTGACATGTTCGTCGGCACAACAGACTACACCATTGACGAGCTAATCGGCAAAATTGGATATCAATTCAGTTTTGTCCAGCGTATAGGTCTGATACCCCAAGTAGGATATTTAGGACAACGGTTAAGAGGAGGCTCACATGGAAACGGAGCAATGTGTCATAACGTCACAATAGGAGCAAGATGTATTTTCAATCCTTGGTCACACGTAGGTATTTTCTTGACCCCCGAATTTGCTGTGCCAGTGTCAGTCAATCCATTATATAATGATATCGCAAGTCATGCAAACTTAAGCAAAGGGGGATTTTTCATAACCGCCGGACTTGCATTCTCTTTTTAACGTCGGATTTAACAATATTGATTATATAAGAAATGAGTATACAAAATATATATAAGTGTTGGTTTGCCGCTCCCCTATTTGTAAGCTTGCTTATGAATTCCGGGTGCAATACCACTGAAACCGATTTTTATATTGGTAACATAAATGATGTAAAGCTTACAACAGATCCTGAGATTTCACAGTTAAGATTGGCAGCAGATGGAGCAGAAACTGAAATAAAAGTGGTGTCAAATGTAAAATGGGAATTGATTCCACCTGAACATCCGTTTTCAGCTTCTGCCACTTCTACTGAAGGGGATGGAACAATTAAAGTATGGTCAACAAATAACATCAATGCATCTGAAACGCCCTCTTCCGAACTTACTGTAAGAGCAGTTGATTTTCCCGAAAAGTCTTTCAAGATAACACTCATACAGCAACAATTATTATTCCAAATGGAGGATAAAAACAGTGCTGACATCATTACAAGTCAAAAAGGTGGCGATGTTGAGATTATGATTAGAAGTTCCATTGATTGGAAACTCGATATCACGGAAAATGCTGATTGGATAAAATTAGATCCAGGCGCTGAGGGAAAGGGCAATTGGGAAGACATCACTTTAAAGGTAATTTGGACTCCCAATTACACTACTTCTCCAAGAGAAATTTCTATTCGTCTTTTACCATCAGATGATCAATGGCTTGGGAATGTTAAGCCTACAGAACCTATTGTATTAAGACAAGAAGCCGGTACACTTCCGACTGACATAGTGCTCACTGCTTCTGAGGCTGACAAAACATCAGTTCCTCTATCCATACAATACGCTTCAGAAGCTCCAGTTGAAAAAGTGGAGCTTGAGGTAATAAACATATCATCGATAGACCAGCAGTCAAATATCGTGTCTGTTCCCAATAATTCCGGAGGTGAGAATTATCCTGAGTCTGGAAATATCAATTTCACGCTTGATAACCTTGAGCCCGGTACACCATACATTCTCACACCGATAGTCACATCAAAAGTCGGAACAGCTAAGGGAGAATCAAAACGAGTGCAGACTCGAGGGGACATCATTTTCAATTACCCGACATTAGAAGCATGTAATATTTCTCCGGAAGAGACAGGCGTGAACGCATTCTTCAAAACAGTATCAGAGTTTGAATTGACATCTTTTAAGGTCAATCTGTGTCAGGCAGATAATACAGTATTAGCGACTCAGTATGGAAAGATTTCTTCCGTACTCGACCAAACTAATACTCCTATTTCGTGGATCGGAGAATTAACATGGGATAATAATGTAAAGCTTCAACAGAATACAGATTATTATTTTGAACTGACAATTACAGGAAATGATCCTAATCGTCCGGATGTGCAGAATACCATCCAATATACTCTCGGTTATGAACATTTCACAACCCTTTTCCGACTTCCTGAACAAGACGATAATCATCCAATAAACTAAAAAAGACATGAAAACGTTATATAGTGCATTATTGGCAGGATGCATGCTAATCTTCTTAAGCTTAAATTGTATCGCAGCTCCGGCCATAAGCGATATAGTAGGTCCGTACCTTATTTCGTTTACTCTGACCAGCAGCGGCGACATGGATAATCTTGAAAGCCATATCACCCAAGACTCGGGAGCGGATAGAGTTATTATTGAATTTCCTATTTCAGTCCCAATAATAGGCAATGTTGACGTGAAAGCTCCAGCACGTTATTCAGAGGGTAATCTGACCCTATTGGGAAAAGAAATGCAAATCACCAATTCTTCAATGCAAGGACTCTCGATATCTTTAGGACATCGTGCAACACCGGGATCTGCTCCGGAACCGGCTGAGACAATCACAGCCACATGGCAAGAAAACGGGTTTACATTTGACCCCGCCGATTGCTTGATCATGGAGTATAAACTCTATTCGATCAATTTGGTAGCCTCAGAACTAAATATGAAACGTATAGAAGATGAAAAACCTACATGCAAATATGTTGGTTCTCTTCCCGGTAATGGTGCTGTAGTCGAATCTCTTTCTGAAATAATCACTTATTGGCATAGAATTGATGATAGGGTCATTGTAGTAAATCGCCCTATGCCATTATATGACGGTAATGATAAGCAGGTATCTACCGGTCGCTTGGAAAATACATCGGACACAACATGCGTAATCACGTTTGACCCCATCATTAATACTCCAGGAAATTATAGAATTGTAATTCCGGAAGGAACAGTAACCACGAAGACTGGGGAAGCCTTAAATTCAGAAGCAACCCTTCATTACACAATAGTAGATAAAAACTTTATACCAAATATTGAGGCTCTTCCTGACGATTATTTATTATCATTTGTCATGGAGCCTAACGGGACATTGTCAGATATAGCAACTTCAATAGAACTGACAAATAATCCTGACGAACTGATTGTGAACTTCCCAATAGAACTTCTCGGACAGCAATGTAATCTTGCTATTCCTTCAGTCTACAAAGATGGAATTTTAACGATGACTCATAAAGAATCCGATTTAATTTCTTCTCCTCTTGGAGATCTTGCCATTGGATTTTATCGCTGGACAGAGGGTCGCTCCTCAAAACAATATGTAGAGGAGATTTCGGCTAATTGGAATGGTCAAGGGTTTTCATTCAATCCTGATGATTGTATCTCGGTCAAGTCATCAAGTTATCCTACCTTAATTTACGACTATCTTACTCTTACTAAAGCTACTGAAACCATCTACAAATGTTCTCAGGTAAGTTTTGACTATGATGGACGATATCTTGATATCGTAGGTAATGGCCTGTTTGATGCAATATACTATACATTAGATTCTTCTACTGATCCTGTCAACGGAACTTTTTTTGAACAGCCATTCGATATAGGAAGCATAAACACCTCCGTAAGAGCTGTAGCTGTAAAAAATGGATACTTGCCTTCTGAAGTTTCTACATTTACACCTCATGCATATGGTATAGAGGGAGAGGCTTGGGTTAAGGAGGACGAAACTCTTCAAGCTGCATATTATTGGCTTTCTCGTGAACAACAGACAAAAGGATGGCCAACACTAAAGGTGCATGGATGGCTTGATGAGACTTCTTATGGATTTATTGATTATCTGAAAGATCTTAGACATCTTGATCTTTCTGATTCATATTCTAAGTCTATTCCTGAGTTCGGTCTTAAGTCTACAGGCATTATCAGCATTAGTCTTCCTAAAGGACTTGAGTCGATAGGAAAGAATGCTTTCATGAACAA
>CAMWLX010000308.1 GCA_947175225.1 uncultured Porphyromonadaceae bacterium | reverse complement strand
CTCTGCATTGTTGCAAATCTGACCATTGTTGCCAATGCGGCTGTCGAGAACTGCCTGAGCAGCGAGCTCAAGATCAGCGTCGGGGAATACGATGACCGGGGCTTTACCACCAAGCTCGAGAGAAACCTTAGTGATATTGCCGGCAGCATCTTTCATGATGCTTTCTCCAGCACCAACTGAACCAGTAACACTTACGATATCAATCTTAGGGCTGGCAGCAAGTTCGTGACCTACTACACTGCCTTTACCTGTCACAACATTAAAGAGACCTGCGGGGAGACCAGTCTTATCGACAACTTCTGCAAATACACAGCAGTTTTCAGGAGTAAGCTGAGAGGGTTTCAGTACGATGGAGCAACCCGCGATGAGTGCTGCGCCAGCCTTGCGAGCTATGAGGAAGAATGGGAAATTCCAAGGGAGGATGCCGGCAACTACACCGATTGGCTTCTTTGTGAGGAGAATTGTCTCGCCTACATTGTCGCTGGGGATAATCTCGCCTTCGATGTGGCGAGCGAAAGTAGCCATATATTCAAAATAGCTAATTGTAGCGTCAACTTCAATAGTAGCCCAGTTACGAGTCTTACCTTGCTCTCGCATAATGATTTCTATAAATTCATTGCGACGCTCCTTTATGCCTTCAGCCATTTTGAGAAGATATCCAGCGCGTTGGATAGCAGGGGTCTTCTCCCAAGCTTTCTGAGCTTTGCGTGCTGCATCGAGAGCTTCCTCAACGTCTTCTTTAGTGCCTTCGGGTTGACGAGCTATTACTTCTTCAGTTGAGGGATTGAGAACATCGATCCACTTGCCGGATTTGCTTTCGACGAACTTGCCGTCGATATACATTTTTAAGTTTTTCATTGGGTATGTTGGTTAGTTTTGGTATTTGTGACAAAGATAATGATTTTTTTTTATTTTTGCAAGAAATATTTTTTATTTTTTGTGCTCACTTCGTTCGCACCACAATCGAGGATATTGGAGATCGAGGCTGGGATGGCGGGGTTAGAGATTTACTATGGTGATACCGGCGCCTCCGAAGCGGACATCTTCGTCGTGGTAGGAGACTACGTTAGGATTTACTCTTAGTTGCTCGCGGATGAGAGTCTTCAAAATGCCGTGACCCGTGCCGTGGAGGATACGGACTTTACTTGCATTGAATTGTACGGCATCGTCTAAGAAGTAAGTGACGGCTTGGAGGGCTTCGTCGGCCCGCATACCACGAACGTCAATTTCATTTTTGAAGTTCAGTTGACGGCGGCGGCTGTCTTCCGACGTTTGACTGGAGACTGTCAGAGTCTGGGAAGCAGCGGATTGCTTTGGTTTTTGAGCTGGCATCAGACGTGAGATATCGACAGTGGTGCGCAAAGGACCGAATGCCACTTCTGCTTTTTTGCCTTGAATACTTATGATCTTGCCTGCAGACCCGGAAGCATCCATCTTTACCCAATCGCCGGGGGCAAGTTGGGGTTTGACAGACGTCTGCGTTTTTTTCTTGGAGGATTCTTCCCTTGATTTTTTACTTTTGTGTTTAAGGGGTTTTAGGGCTTCCGGGACAGTTTGATCCTCTGAGGGTTCTTTCAGGCTCTCCTTATAATCTTCAAGTTCACGACGGATTTGCTTAGTGCGTTCTTTTTCAGCCTCCGCATTCTTAATATCGCGGATAGCCTTTTCGAGACGAGCATTTGCCGACTTTAGTATTTCTTGAGCTTCTTCACGAGCATCCTTCAGAATTTCAGCCCTTTTCTGCTTAAGATCGGAGGCAGTGTCTTCATATTTCTCCAGAAGTTTGTCGAGATGCTGTTCCTTTTCCTTTATACTTTGTCGCTTATTGCTCCAATATTTGCGGTCGCGAGCAATGTCGAGAAGATACTTGTCGGAATTGACATAATCAGAACCAACGAGCTCCTTAGCCATATCAATGACTTCAGATGGAAGACCGATGTTTCGGGCTATCTCTATAGCGAAGGAACTACCGGGATTACCTACTGAAAGCTGGAATGTAGGACGAAGATGCTGACGGTCGTAGAGCATAGCACCGTTGATGAAACCATCGGTTTCGTCGGCAAATGTCTTTAGATTCTGATAATGAGTAGTGACAATTCCGAAACAACCCGACTCACCGAGACGGAAAAGAATTGACTGAGCCAATGCTCCACCAATCTGCGGCTCTGTGCCGGAACCCATTTCGTCGGCGAGCACGAGAGTGGCAGGACCGGAATTTCGTAAGAATTCCTTCATATTTCGGAGATGGGAAGAGTATGTAGAAAGGTCGTTTTCCATAGATTGCTCGTCACCTATATCTACGAGTATATTCTCAAAAATTCCCATGTGAGAATTATCATAAAGAGTAGGGAGCAGACCGCATTGCATCATATATTGGACGATGCCAACTGTCTTGAGAGCAACCGATTTACCTCCGGCATTTGGACCGGAGATTATTAGGAAACGATGCTTCGAATCAAGATGGAGATTCATCGGCACCACGCTCCTACCCTGCTGACGAAGAGTCAGGAATAGAGCGGGGTGATAGGCGTTGAACCAATCAATTTCAGGCTTCTTTTCAATGTGAGGAAGGGATGCATTGACAATGTTAGCAAACTGAGCTTTAGCCTTGATGAAATCAAGATAGCCAATTGATAGACAACCTGCTTCAATCAGGTCAATATCAGGTCGGATAAGATTTGCGATGGTAATTAAGATACGGATAATCTCGCGACGTTCTTCCATCTGGAGTTCACGGAGACGATTGCCAGCTTCTACGACCTCAGCAGGTTCGATGAAGACCGTTTTTCCGGTAGCAGACTCATCATGGACGATGCCATTGACGCGACGTTTCATAGCAGCAGAGACGGGGAGCACCATCCTACCATCGCGCATAGAGGGAGCCACATCTTTATCAACGATACCTTCAGCAGCAGCACGGTCAAGGACACGGCGCATGGCTCTTGCTATAGAACCATTTGCAGCAGAAATGCTTCTACGAATCTCTGAAAGTTCCGGAGAGGCATTATCCTTGATTTCTCCAAACTTATTTACTCAACGTTCGATTTCGCGTTCGATATCCGGGAATGAGACCAGTCCTTCGAATTCTTTCTTCAATTCGGGGTAAAGAGGAGTCGAACCGTCCTCGTCGGGACGGGAGAAGAAATTTCTTACTTCAGAAATAGAAGCCAACATTTTGCCAAGGGCATTCAATCGGTCGGCTGCCATGAAAGAACCGGCAGCTTTGATCTCATTTAAATATGGAATCACATCGTAGACGTTAGAGCCCGGCAAGTCGGAACCGGATTTGATGAGGGAGAGCATCTCATTGGTCTGGCGAAGAAGTTTCAGAATAGTGTTGTAGTCGGAAGAAAATGACATGGCTTCGACAGCATCTTTGCCCATCCGGGATGAGCAGAGTGAAGAGAGTTCGGCTCGGATTGAGTCGAAATTTAGTTTGGATTCTATTTCTTTGGAATTGGACATTTATATAATTTATATAATTTTGAATTTTGAATTGAGTTTAGTTATAATGGCTCTTGGCGCATGCTTTATTAAGGAAGACGTGGACCCATCAACGGAAAGGTGTCCGGTCAATAGCATTGTCAAAAACAAAGGGTGGGATCAAACCGAGCTACGGAATGAAACCACCCTTGTATCCACAAATTGCCTATCACAAGTACAGGAAAGAGGAATTTGGAAAAACTTTTAGAATCAGCTTAGGCTTTAGCTTTCTTGGCGTTTTCCTCTTCGAGGATTTTGACGGCCATATCATAGATTGTAGTGTCGTCAAGCACCACGATTCCCCCGTCGGGACCCGGTTCGATGTGCATACCGATGTTCCTACCGAACTCATAGTTAACACCTCCGAAGTAGTTGCGGACGGTTTGTACGGTTAGGTTAAGCTGGTCGGCGATACGGCGAGTCGCTCCGTCGGGCAGACTGTCTTTGAGTCTGCGAAGTTCGTTGAATGTGATGGTTTTGCTCATACTATTAGTATTTAGGTTGGTTATTCCTTAATTGAGTTTCAAATTTACACAATTTTTTTGAGAAAACATAATATTTTATGCTTAAAAAAATGTGTTATATAACATAAAAATTCAAAATTACTTGATATTCTGTTATATAGAAGCTATTTAAACACAAAGAAATTTAAGACAAATTTGGAGATTTCTATCTCAGAGCTTATGCCGTACATAACCATGGTCAGGGGGCAGACGCGGACACGCGGAGTAACGCGCTATCTACATAGAGTTGCTTTTGACGACCTATTTGGGTAGTACAAGGAACTTAACTCAGTGACATTAGATCAAATTATTTCGAAATCTGTAGCGCGGATCCAACCTTCAATGTCGGAATTCAGACGTACTTTATACCAAGTAGGCCGCCCCTCCACATCGGTTTCCTCAGCAATGACCTGCATCCGCGTGCCTTGACAGAGCTGACTTCCTGCTGGATCTGCATCGGAAGAAGGTTCGATGAGCAGTGGGGTCTTATAAGCCATCAGTATACCTTGATCATGCGAATCATAATAAGATGCCCGCATAAAAGCGAATATCAGACACACAATACAGACAAAAAACAATATTATACCTCCGAAAAACCCTGCTTTCCTCAATCTGACATCGTTGCAGAACAAATATAGAGCTATAGCTACAAGAAGAGAAATAAAAACGACCACTGCAGCCACCGCCCACGTATCAGGAGAAAAATCTTCACATAT
>CAMWLX010000307.1 GCA_947175225.1 uncultured Porphyromonadaceae bacterium | reverse complement strand
GTAATATCCTGAGCCGCAGAAATCAAATCCTCTCCGAACGCAGCAAAACAACCAAGTAATTCATCTTGTTCGAGAGAAAAACGAAGTATATATGAGGTTTCTTTATCCTTATATTGGTTCACAGCTAAAGGTTTTGAACCGATAAGTTTTACTGGTGTGAACGAACCGCGAAACTCAAAGCAAAAACGGCCTTCTTCGTCTTTGCCTATAAACATATTATGAGCTTTCTCGCCAACTTTGACGAAATATCCGTTCTTATAACCGGCTTTAAACTTTTCGTATAAACTATCCATCATATTCTTCGTCGTTCTCAGTATCAACGTCATCTTCAAAGATTCCATTAATACGCATCCATGTTTTGTTTACTTTGTAATGTTTGGCTGCCTCCTCGTCTTGTCGTCCAGGAAATCCTATTGCAAATGCGACAACCTGATCGGAGCCTAAGTCCTCTACAAACTTTTTAAAGCCGATGCTATACTTATGTGTGGGATCTTCAGGTTTAATTTCCGGGTCAATTACCATCACAATAAGTATTGGTTTGCGATTGGGTAAATATTGAAAGAACGCCTTTAATGGGATGTCCTTCTTTTTAGCAACATCAGCAGGAATCTTCTCATTGTATATCCAATTGTCTATGCACTTCGTTCTTGCAATGTTTGCATCTTGCTCGGACAAGCAGAAATCACCCTCTCGTGTACCCAAAACGCGCCGGCGTGAACTTATCTGTACTGCATTTCCGTGGTCATATAATGGACGAGAAATACAGTCAATATTTGATAATTCAGGAATTAAATAAGGTTTTTTTGAGTTACCACCTTCAAATACAATGTCCCAGTCCTCAATGCCATCATTATCTGTATCGTCAATAAAAGCCAAGATGTATTCTATATTAAAATTAGGGTTTAACATAGAACATTGGATTTTAGCCAGAAATTCTCTGACTATAGATTTAGGGACATTCTCGAAGAAACGAGAATCATGATATGAACTTGAATTCACTTCATCGTCAGAATGACGTCTGACATCGGCAAATCGATATTTATAACCGGCCGAAAATAGTTTTTGGGCAAGCGACTGTACCTGTTGCAGATTTATTCTATTATGCTGTGCATTAAAACTAAGATATGGTGTATCATAGATATTGCCATAATAAGCCAGTCTGACAAAATAATCAGAAGCAGTCCTCATCTTATTACTTGCCGTAATTTGAAGTCTTTCGCAATTATTACGGACTTTAATTCCAAAGTCTTTTGGTTTAAGTCGCTCCTCAAACATTTGCTCGATGTCAGATTTAAGTTCTTCAGAGGCTTCGGATATTTCGTAATACCATTCAGCACTTTCTCTTGAAGTCCATACTTGGAACACATCTTCATATCCATGACGATAACCGAACCAACGACCCATTTGCATTAAAACGTCAAAAGTTGCAGTATTTCTATAGAAATAGCTTACGGTAAGACCTTCCAATGTGAGTCCTCGGGATAATGCAAGTCCGCCAATAGCTATTACTCGCAATGAAGGATTTGCTTCATAGTCAAGTTTTTTACTGGCAATGCTTCCGTTGACTACCATGATTTTGATGTCCTTTATGGCGTTGAGAAGATTCTCTTTGTCAATTATACGATGAATAGGAACATCTTTTATATGTGAAAAGTGTTTTCTCCATAAATCGACTAACTCCTTAAAAAGAGGTATGTTAGAATTATTAGAAGAAATGGCTGAAAAATCGTAGTTTATGATGCGATAAATCTGATTGTAGATCGCTTCAACATGTTCCGAAATAACCTGCTGAACTTTTACGAATCTGCTCATATTGATGAGCATACTGCGAGGAGAAGATTTTTGACCTCGTAAGTCTCTTAAAACATTCGCGAGAAAGAAACATAGCAGAGCCTCTCTAAGAGAATCAGGTAATGTACCGTCCCATTCTTTTTTGTGTTGGTAATAAAATGGGCCGCTATTTAAGGATTCAATATCCTCTTTAACCATTACCTTATACTCATCAGAAGTGTAATCTGGCTCAACGATGTCAGTAATAAATCGAAGATTATTATAATTTAAGCCTTCAATATCATATAAGCGCTTTGCGCCGATATATGTTGAAGGTGTTGGCAATGAATAAATGAAATCCTCTGGGAACAAGTCGGCCTGTTTCATTGAATCTACAGAATCTGGATCAATGAAAATATTAGCAAATGGTGTTGCTGTAAATCCAACGTATGTGGCATTCTTAAACAAACCACAAATATCCCTAATTACCTTATTAGTGCGAGTTGGGTCAGTATCAGGTTTTTTTGTATTTACGGATGCATTATCTGCTTCATCATCGATAAGAAGTAAAGGCGCATCTACATAGCCTTTTACCGGGTCAAGATTCTGATTATACAACCATTTGTGTAATTTTGTGAGGACAGCAACATTCTTTTTAACAACAAAAAGTACGAGAGACTTATGTTGACTCAACGACGATACAATATTATCGCTACTCCTTGTAAAGTCTTGCGCTACGGTCGTGTACGAAGAAGCCGGAATTTCAGACTGGAAATTACCAACACCAACTTTACGCTCAATTTTTTTCTTTCCTTCTTTTCGTATAGTATAACCTACTATTCCTTCGTCAATACGACCTTGTGTCTGTTGACGTAAAGATTCAGTTATACCTGCAAGAAGTATCACAACTTTATACCCAGCATCAGCAGCCTTACAAATAAGGCCAGCATAAGTAGAGGTTTTACCAGATTGGACATCACCAATTATAAGACCACGAACCAAACGTTTCCCATCAAAATCTTCGTTTGGATTCCCAAGACAGTTTAATATGTTTGGCAATGTGGTTTCCGAAAGGAGTTGAATGCTTTTGGTGTCAAGACTACCTTTCCCCTTGAGAAACTTTTCATAACGATTCCAAAATAATTGTTTCGAATCACTTAAGTTTAATTTGGAATACCAATCATGTGGATTGGTATCGTAGTCATTATATATAGCAACACCTTTAGTGTGTCTTACAGAAACTTCATATTCAAGATCTCGTACAATTGCCTCAACATCCTCGTCATCGTAAGGAGGAAACATAGCCAAGGCATACTGAACGGTAGAAACGAGTATTTCACGTTCAATCTCACTTTTGTCTCCATATTTTGCTGAAATCATACGCCTGGAGATAACAGAGGCGTCTATACGTTGTTGTTCACTCAGTTTCATGGGAGTAATATGAGACAAGTTTTTCCTTTACAGATGGATAGAGACAAAAGGGTTCAGACTTCATTATATGATCAATAAGTACATCTGTAGTTTGAGCTGTCGCCTGTTTAAAGTTATCCACCATTGAGATTGCCATCTGATAAATGTCATCGAGTCGAGAATCATCTTCTTCGATTTTAGAGACACAATCATTCGATTTATCTACATAAATCTGATGTAGTGGAACTGTTTTTTCAATTTCACTTAGCAACATATCTATGTATGATATATCCTGTTCGGAAACTTTACTACGGATATATTTAATTAGTTCACTCTCGCGATTTATTTGATAATAGAATGTTTTATCTCGGCCTTCCATTCTATCCCAAATATAATCAATATCATCATCAACTTTTTTCTTTCTGCCTCGATGTGTTTGTTTTGTTACGGAAGTACCAAGAGCATCGTCGACACATTTTTTGAGTTGATTTTGTATGCGTTTAGGTATAGATGCAACCTGCTTTTTGACATCGATACTCCATATATCATCGAGAGAATTAGGTATGTCAACTCTAATTCGAGCGTTTTTTGTGAGTTCGTGCCTGCGACTCATTCCAAACCAGTTTCCCCAGATAATAAGACGTTCATTTCTATATACATAGAAACCCTGCTTTGAGCGCATTTCTTCTACGCCTCCAATCAACTTCTTATCTTTATCAGACATATCAGTAAGAAATGGCAATATATACGGTCTAATTTTTATGTGCTGCTCCTGTCCGTAGCTATCAGTTATAGCTATAGAAATTTCTTTACGATATGTAGTTTTGGGGTGAGACTCCAGGAATGGGTCAAGAGGCCTTAATTTTTGGTTATTAAGGAACATCGAAACTTTTGCCTTGGAGCGAGCCATATATCTATGAAAGATCAAAGATATATGATGCGCGACTTTATCTTTATAATCATTTAAAGCATCATATACTTGCCCATCATGGGATTTTGAGAGTATATCAAAGTCTTGCCATATGATTAATGTGCCTTTCTTCTGTTTCTTCAATTCGTCGAAATAAGGGAGAACCGAAATTTCTTCATTTGTCAAGGAAAGCACAAGCCAATTCTTTTTCTCAAGAATATAATTATAATTCCATTGATATGCAGAGATTTTCCCGTTCCAGAAACTGATGACAGTTAAAATTCTGCACTGTGAAAGTGATGCAGATTTCAGACCTAAGCCAAAGCGTCCTAAATCGTCCTTATCTCGTATCGCTTCTGAAGAAGTGCTACCATATCTCATCGCTTCTAAAAGAACATCCTTAGACATTCCATCACCATCATCAAGTACTCCTACGGCCAATTTGTCGAGTGGATTGGTAGGGAATAATAATCTGATGTTCTCGGCGTTTGCACTAATGCTATTGTCAATGACATCGGCTAAGGCAGATTCAAAAGAATATCCCATTGAACGCATTGACCCCATTAGCATATCAGCCTGAGGAATATGTAGTTTCTCCTTACTCATAGTACGAT
>CAMWLX010000306.1 GCA_947175225.1 uncultured Porphyromonadaceae bacterium | reverse complement strand
GGCCCCGGCATGACCGCATCCGGCGCCCTATGCTCTCCCCGCCAAAGGTGGCGGGGTTATGGAGGGCAGGCTTCCCAGCCTGCCGTACGAGCCTGATATGGCTCCGACTACATGAAAAATCCACCTACCTACAAATATCAAGAGCGCCGCGCATCCACATGAAAAAGATGTGTATGCATGGCGCTCTTTTTTATTGCTCGGGAGACTCTGCCTGATGCGTCCATCGGAAAGACATCATATATGAAAAAGCCGAGCTATTGATGAAGAAAAAAAAGTCAAAAGGAAGGAGATTTAAGGAATTATGATTAATTTTGTAGTCTGAATCATTTTTAAGTCTATTTATGAACTACGCATATATCTTGGGAGGAAATTGGCATTGGGAAGCGGGGGCAGAAAGGCAAGCCCGGGCGTGAAAGTTGCTACGGCTGCTATTGCGCTATCGGTGGCTGTCATGATAGCCTCAATTGCAATAGTATTGGGATTTAAACGAGAAATCACCGACAAAGTATTGGGGTTTACTTCCCATATAGTAATGACAGTCAGTGCTGACAGTGACGGTGATAATATTATCACCATGACTCCTACACTTAAAAAGATTCTCGATTCACAAGATTGCATCGATGACTACTCTCTTCAGATCTCAATACCTACTATTTTAAAGACTCCCAATGACTTTAAGGGTATATTCTTGAAGACTCTTGAAGACAAAGCAATGAGGGAGTTTCTCAGATCAAATCTTATTTCAGGTCGCATTCCTGATTACTCTCAAGACAGTTGCCGATTAGAAATAGTGCTTTCTCGTATGGCAGCAAACCAATTGGGTCTAAAACAAGACGACAAAGTAGACTGCTTCTTCATTAACGATGATGTAAAGGTTCGCAGACTGAAGATCGCCGGCATTTTTGACTCTCACTTTGATGCTTACGACAACCTAATGGTCTATGGAAGCCGCAGCCTCGCTGAGGCTTTCACCGGATTGAAGCCAAATCAAGGATCAAGCATTCTTATCAACATTACCGATTTCAATAATCTTGATGAAGAGACAATAGCTATTCAAAATAATCTTAATGAGGCACTTGCTGAAGGGTTAATTTACAAAAAGTATTATTTCGAAAATGCACATATTCAAGGAGCAAGTTATTTCCACTGGCTTTCAATGCTAGACACCAATGTAATTGTAGTGTTGACTCTTATGATGATTGTCGGGTGCATAACCCTAATCAGTGGAATGTTAACTATTATCCTTGATAAGAAAAGGTTTATAGGTCTCATCAAAGCTTTAGGAGCTTCCAATGGAAAGGTCCGTCAAGTGTTTGTCTACCTTGCCCTGAGAGTAGCAATCTTGGGAATGGCAATTGGAAATCTGTTTATTTTGGTCCTCTTATTAATTCAGGACAAGTACCACATTTTTCATCTTGATGCATCAAGCTATTACATCGACTTTGTGCCGGTGGAAATGAATTGGACAGCTTTCCTTATATTAAATATAGGAGTAATAGCAGTAATTTATCTCACACTTATTTTTCCAAGCCGCATTATAGCCAACATTTCTCCCTCCGAAACGATGCGCAGCGAATAAACACTCTCCTCCCTCACATCCTTAAAGCCCTTAAATCCCTTAGAGCCCTTACCCTCAACACCCAATACAAATTAATGAAAGAAAAACTTTGGAATAAAAATTATATGAAGGTGATGCTTTGCAATTTCCTTCTATTCTTCGCATTTTATCTCCTAACTCCCCTCTTGCCTATTTACCTTGACAGTGAATTCAAAGCTGACAAAGATCTTATCGGCATCATCTTGTCCGGCTATGTCATAGCTACACTTATTATTCGTCCTTTCAGCGGTTTTTTCGTAGATACTTTCGATAGAAAAACGGTCTTGATGATATGTTTTTTCTGTTTCTTTTTGTGTTTCAGTGGTTATCTTGGAGCGAGCACTCTTCTGATGTTTTTCATTGTCCGAACCATGCATGGCATACCTTTCGGAGCTACGACCGTGGCAAACAGTACGGCTGCGATTGATGTCCTTCCGTCAAGTCGAAGGAATGAAGGAATCGGATATTATGGACTGAGCAATAATCTTGCCATGGCAATTGCTCCAAGTATAGGCATCTACGTCTATCATGCTACCGAAAACTTCAAGCTCCTATTTTGGATTTCTTTGGGGCTCGCATTCCTTGGTTTCTTATTCAGCACCACTGTAAAGCTGCCAAAAAGAGAAAAAGTAGCTGGAAAACCCAAATTGAGTCTTGACCATTTCTTCTTGGGAAGGGCCTGGCTTCTTGCCGTCAATATTTTGTTTTTCGGTATTTGCTGGGGTGTGATGAGCAATTATGTAGCTTTATATGGCAAAAAAGAACTGGGTATTACCGACGGCACTGGAATCTTTTTCATGATCCTCTCTGTTGGTCTTTTCGTGTCTCGCCTATTTGGTGCAAAGAGTCTCAGGAAAGGGCTTCTCACCCACAATGCCATGATTGGAGTCTTGATTTCTCTTGTAGGCTATTCGATGTTTGCCTTTGTGATTACTCCATGGAGCTTCTATCTTTCAGCATTGTTGATTGGTCTTGGGAATGGGCAGATGTATCCGGCATTCCTTAATATGTTTGTAAAGGTAGCACGTCACGACCAAAGAGGGACAGCGAATTCCTCGATACTTATATCATGGGATCTTGGAATGGGAATAGGCATACTCTTAGGTGGCATCATAGCGGAACACATAGGCTTTATCCAAGCTTTCCATGCTGCTGCAATCATGCAGGGAGCTGGAGCGTTGCTTTTCATCTTCTTCACCCGATATTTCTTCGAACGTCGTCGCCTTAACGAAAACTGAGTTTGCGCAACTAAAATATATAAGATTATGACAAATTATCAAATGAATCTGGAGTCCATTACTCCAATAGCACAAATTAAGTTTGAACCCCTCAATATAAAATATAAAAAAGTGCAGGTCATCGGAATATCCTTGACATATATTGTCTTGATGGGGCTTTGTCTGTTTCTACTGCTGGCAGATAGCATCTGGTGGTGTATATCTGCAGAAATTGCTTTAGCAATAGCTTTGGTCATAAACCTTTCCATCGTCTCCAAAGCATATCAAATTAAAGGATATGCTCTTAGAGAACAAGACATAACCTATCGTTCCGGATTCATCTTCACAAAAATTACGACTATTCCTTATTCAAGAATCCAACAAGTGACTATCAAGCAAAACCCGATATCAAAAATCTGCCATCTTTACACTGTAGAAATAGTCAATGGGGCTCAAGGGCTATCCTCATTAAATATTCCGGGGCTGCCGGAGACCACTGCTAAACAAATCAAGAGTCTATTAACCGAAAAACTCCAGCAAGAAAATGACTGATTTCTCCAAGCCACAAAGAATGGGCTTAAGTGCATTCATAATAATTTTTATTAAGGCACTAAAGGGCATGATTGGAGCCGTAAGTATTTATACCATATTTATTTTGTTAAATTCAAATTTTGTATGGTCGGATGCTTCCACTTGGTTGACGATTCTATCATACATAGTAATAATACTGGGCCTAACAGTCATTGCGGCTATAGCCGCCTATTTTCCTATAAAGTTTTACATCAAGGATGGCAACCTGATATTCACCCATGGGATAATCCAAAGGTTGACAACAACCATCCCTCTGGACAAAATACATTCCTTGCGCACAAATCAAGGATTATGGTATCGACTGCTTGATATGAGGGGAATCGTTTTCGACACGCTCGCTTCAAGAGGAGCTGAAGTAGAATTGATACTTGATGAATCTGACTGGAAAAATCTTAAGCATCTTATAGATAAAGAAGAACGTCCTAAACCGACATCTGAAAATGAACCACCACCCTTTAATCCGACAATGCAAAAGAGATATGATAATGTATATCTTCTCGAAGATGCCCTATGCCAAAACCACTTGAAAGCATTGGCAATTGTCGCTGGTTTTATTGCTCTGATTTTCGAAAAACTTGATGATCTTTTTCATGATTCTCTCGAAACCGTGGCTGACTATACCTTACAGCAATGGGATAAGATTTCAGTCTCGCCTCTGAATATTTTGATTGCATTGATCATGCTCTATCTGCTTTTAATCATAATATCAGTTGGGAAAATATTCATTAGATATTATGACATGTCTCTCTACTACGACAATAAATTCCTTTCTTTCAGCTTCGGCATGATATCAAGGGCAAGCAGCAGATTCTCTTTCGACAAAATATGTACATTATGGATAAAGCAGAACTTCCTCGAAAAGAGATTTAATCTTTGCTCTTTAATGCTGAAACAAGCGTTGAATGCAAGTGCTCTCTACGAGGATGACAAGCTAAAGCTTTATGGTGCCGACATGTCTGAATTCTACCTTGAATGGTGGTTGGGAAAGGATTATAAAGATTCTTCTGAAATAATAGCTGCACGCTCCGGCAGAGGAGTTATGATGCATTCTTTCATCCCATGGCTCGCGATTTCAACTGTGACTACCATTATCCTGTGTTATTATCAAGAATACATCTTCATCATGATTCCAGCCTTCTTCTTGATTTATTCTATTATCCGGGGATTGGCTGCTATGCAACGAAGTAAGATTATCCTTAAAGACTCATTTATTGAAATCAACAATGGGATTTTTGCAAATGCAAAAAATTACTTAAAATATAGAAATGTTGACGTAGTGAGAATCACACGCACTCCATTCACGAG
>CAMWLX010000305.1 GCA_947175225.1 uncultured Porphyromonadaceae bacterium | reverse complement strand
ATTCTAAGGGCTACCACCCCGATCCACCCCCCTCTATTCGGCGGCCGCGTCAGATGTGTATACGCCCCCGCTCCCCGCACAGTGGAAAGACGGAAGCTTCTCAGGACTCAGAACGCGCTCCGGCGCCACAGTAGACGCCGAATGGAAAGACGGGCAGATAACATGCCTGAGTGTGACTCCAAGCGTGGACGCAGAAGTCTCCATTGCAGTAAACGGAAATGTAATTCCGCTTAACATGACCGCGGGAAAGACGGATTTTTTAGAATTTTAACACCTTCGCATTCAAAAAAATTCACTTTTCTTCAATATTCTCAAGAAAATTTATTAACTTTGCAAGAGAAGCAGTCGGAGACAGATTTTCCTCCAGCTGCTTCCCTTAATAACAGAACCCAATCAGTCTAACTAACAACTCATCGGAAACACCATGAAAAGATTCGCATTCAAAATGTTTCTTAAGCCCGGCTACGAGGCCGAGTATGAAAAACGCCACGCTCAGCTCTGGCCGGAACTCAAAAAACAAATAGCCGACTCTGGCGTGCGCAACTATTCTATATACTGGGATAAAGACACCAACATTCTCTTTGGATATCAGGAAGTGATCGGCGATTCCAACTCTCAAGATGCTGAGGCTGCCGACGAAATCACTCGCAAATGGTGGGACTACATGGCCGACATCATGGAAGTCAACCCCGACAACTCCCCCGTCACTGTTCCTATCAAAGAAGTGTTCCATCTCGACTGATACCGCAAAATGAAGACTTTTCATCTCGCCGTTGACCTCGGCGCAACTTCAGGGCGTACCATCCTCGCCTCTTTCGACGGAAATAAAGTCGATATGCAGGAAATAGCGCGCTATCACTATCCTATGCTCCCTATAGGAAGCCATCAGTATTGGAACCTTCCCCTCATCTATCAGCACATCCTCGAATCGATGAAGAAATGTGCTGAGATTCTTGCTGAAATGCCGGAAAAGCCAACGCTTAAGACCATCGGTATCGACACATGGGGTTGCGACGTAGCATATTTCCTCAAAGACGGAAGCATCGCAAGCCTTCCATACTGCTACCGTGATACTCACACAGCAGGAGCTGTCGACCGTTTCTGCGAAGAGCTTATGCCGAAAGAGGAAGTATATGGTCGCACCGGTATCCAGTTTATGGATTTCAATACTCTCTTCCAGCTATATACAATCCGCAAAAACAATCCGGAAGTGCTCGACAATGCAGATAAGATTCTCTTCATTCCCGATGCACTCTCATATATACTCACAGGCAAGGCTGTGACTGAACGTACCGTTGCTTCAACTTCCCAAATCCTTAATCCGAACACCGGTGACCTTGATGACGTACTCCTTGCAAAAATCGGACTTTCACGCGACAAATTCGGTTCGATGATCGAACCGGGAGAAGAAATCGGCACTCTTATTCCAAGACTCGCTGAATTGACCGGACTCGGAGAAGTCCCCGTGGTTGCTGTTGCAGGCCACGATACAGCATCTGCTGTAGCTGCCGTGCCGACTCCTGACAAAGACTACGCTTATCTCAGCTGCGGGACATGGTCGCTTCTTGGCATCGAAAACGAAGGACCCATCATCACTGATAAGAGCCTTGAATACAACTTCACCAACGAGGGTGGCGTCGACGGCACCATCCGCGTCCTCAAGAATATCACAGGCCTGTGGC
The DNA here is from genome assembly GCA_947175225.1 of uncultured Porphyromonadaceae bacterium. Taxonomy (GTDB): domain Bacteria; phylum Bacteroidota; class Bacteroidia; order Bacteroidales; family Muribaculaceae; genus Lepagella. The sequence goes on along the minus strand of CAMWLX010000305.1, from coordinate 3,041 downwards.
TATTCGAACGTTGCCGTGAGGAATTCAAGAATGTTCCGTCCGACATTTCAGAACTCGCTGCTCTCTATCTTGAAAGCGACTGCCCGAGCATCGTCAATCCCGACGACCCATCGTTTGCCAATCCTGCAAGCATGACAAAAGCCATCGATGAATATTGCGAAAAGACCGGGCAACCAAAGCCCGAGACTCCGGCTGATTATATCCGCGTGGTCTACAGAAGTCTCGCAAACCGCTACGGAGAAATCACTGAATGGCTCCGCGAGCTTTCCCCGGTTGAGATCAAACGTTTGCACGTAATCGGCGGTGGCTCACGCAACAAACACCTCATGCAGATGGCAGCCGACAGCCTCGGCATCCCGGTTGTAGCAGGTCCGGCAGAATGCACAGCCCTCGGCAATGTGCTGATGCAGCTCCGTGCATGCAAGTCGCTCTCTTCCCTCAAGGAAATGCGCGACGTAGCCATCAACTCCACCGAGACCGTCACCTACACCCCACAAGCTTAAAATCCAGATATCTCTAATATCTCTGATAACTCTAATAACTAAAAATAAATTAGCCTAATTATGAAAGAAGAACTTATCCAGAAGGCTTATGAAGTAGCCAAGGAAAGATATGCCGCTATAGGCATCGACACCGACAAAGTGCTCCAACAAATGCAAGACTTCCACCTCAGCATGCACTGCTGGCAGGCCGACGACGTGACTGGCTTCGAGCCGCGTGAAGGTGGTCTGACCGGTGGTATACAGGTCAACGGCAACTATCCTGGCGCTGCACGCAATATTGATGAACTCCGCAAAGACGTTCTTTACGCAATGAGCCTTATTCCCGGCAAGCATCGTCTCAACCTCCATGAAATTTATGGCGATTTCCAGGGCAAGTTCGTTGACCGCGATGAAGTAACTGTTGAACACTTCCAAAGCTGGATCGAATGGGCTAAAGAACATGACATCAAGCTCGACTTCAACTCCACTTCTTTCTCTCACTCAAAGAGCGGCGACCTTTCACTCTCCAACCCCGACAAAGCTATCCGCGACTTCTGGATTGAACACTCAAAGCGTTGCCGTGCCATATCTCAGGCTATCGGTGAGGCTCAGAACGACCCGTGTATCATGAACACTTGGGTTCACGACGGAAGCAAGGACATCACTCTCAACCGTTCGCTCTATCGCGAACTCCTCAAGGGTTCTCTCGACCAGATCTTCGAGCATCGCTACGACATGATGAAAGACTGCGTAGAGTCTAAGGTATTCGGTATCGGCCTTGAAAGCTTCACTGTAGGCAGCAACGACTTCTATACAGCTTATGCAGCTCAGCGCAACATGATGATAACTCTCGACACCGGCCACTTCCACCCGACAGAGAGCGTTGCCGACAAGGTGAGCGCAATGCTTCTTTTCGTTCCGGAATTGATGCTCCACGTTTCGCGCCCAATCCGCTGGGACTCCGACCACGTCACAATCATGGACGACCCGACAATGGACCTCTTCAGCGAAATCGTTCGCGCCGGCGCACTCAACCGCGTTCACTACGGTCTTGATTACTTCGACGCAACTCTCAACCGTATCGGTGCTTACGTAATCGGTAGCCGCGCAGCACAGAAGTGTATGCTCCGCGCTCTTCTCGAGCCTGTCACCACTCTCCGCAACTACGAACTCGAAGGCAAATACTTCCAGCGTCTCGCCCTCCTCGAAGAGTGCAAGAATCTCCCATGGAACGCTGTCTACGATATGTTCTGCCTTAAGAACAATGTTCCTGTTGGTGAAACCTACATCAAGGAAATCGAAAAATACGAAGCAGACGTAACTTCCAAGCGCTAATTATCATAGACCCTCCATATATATCATAGGATATGAAGCGCATCTTCATATCCTATGATATATTAGCATTTTTAGACGCAATCATAATAATCCCTCATGACAAGTCCGATAAGTCAGACAAGTCAGACGGGTCCGACAAGTCCGACCCTTATAAAACCCTAAAACAACTAAACAATGATTTTCCTTGGATTATTAATCATAGCCATCGGATCTTTCTTCCAGTCGAGCTGCTATGTGCCCATTAATAAAATTAAAGATTGGAGCTGGGAGTCTTATTGGTTGGTGCAAGCCATTTTCGCTTTCTTGATCCTCCCTTTCTTAGGGGCAATGCTTGCCATACCCGAAGGACACTCCATCGGTGAGCTCCTTTCCTCCACTTCCCCATTCAGTCTTTGGATGACCATACTCTTCGGCATGCTTTGGGGTGTCGGGGGCCTCACTTTCGGACTTTCTATGCGCTACCTCGGTGTAGCTCTCGGGCAGTCGATAGCACTTGGCACATGTGCAGGTCTCGGTACGATAATGGGTCCGGTGCTCCTGCAAATTTTCTTCCCTGAAAATGATCCTCTTTCTCAGCTGACATTCTCTGTTATCATTGGTGTAGTAGTGACTCTTATAGGAATCGCCATTATCGGAGTTGCCGGTGCCATGAAGGCTAACTCTCTCAGCGAAGAAGAGAAGAAAGCAGCTGTAAAAGATTTCAATTTCCCGAAAGGAATTATGATCGCTCTCCTTTGCGGCTTCATGAGTGGATGCTTCAATGTAGGTCTTGCCTTCGGTGCAGACATCAATTTCGGCGACCTCACCCCCGACAACTACAAGACCTTGCCTGCAACTTTCCTTGTCACTCTTGGCGGTTTTGTAATAAATGCCGCTTACTGTCTTTATCAGAATCAGAAAAACAATACCTGGAGCGACTATTCCAAGAAGGGTGTACTTGTCAATAATGTTCTTTTCTGTATTCTCGCAGGAGCCCTATGGTACAGTCAGTTTTTCGGACTCTCCATCGGCAAAGGCTACCTTATTGAATCGCCGACACTCATGACTCTTTCATTCTGTATCTTGATGGCCCTCAACGTTGTCTTCTCTAATCTTTGGGGCATCATCCTCAAAGAATGGAAAGGTTGCTCATCAAAGACGATTGGAGTTCTCGTAGTAGGCATCATAGTCCTCGTCATCTCCTGCTTCCTCCCCCAACTCATCTAAAAATCCAATTCTCCCTCC
>CAMWLX010000304.1 GCA_947175225.1 uncultured Porphyromonadaceae bacterium | reverse complement strand
ATGTTCATGGCTTTATCTTTGAATTATGATGCAAAGATAAGGCAATACGCCCTGATGACAAAGAATTTCCACCCGTCAAAATGCAAATTGTATGAAAATCATACACTTTTCTGTATGATTTTCATACAATAGACTATATTTTTTCTATCTCAGGCGAATTTTTTCTATAGTCCAGTCGCTGTCAGGGCCTTCGTAAAATGAAATTGATTGAGTGTCTTGAGGTACGGGTTTAAAAGTAAGACTGAAATATCCGGATCCGTTTTCGTCAGCAAAAAAATGCTCTCCCGGAGTTATTCCTTCACTTCCTGTGAGCTCAAGCTTTGTTCCGTCATTTGTCATCAAATAAGAATTGGGAGAAATAGATATCCACCAACCAGGTATATAGTTAACGGAGAAAAATAATGTAGTCCCCTCATCGGAAAGCTCAATGCGCTCCACATCAATACTTGTATCTGTTTGATTGCTTTCATACTTAGGGAGACGGATAGTATATACCCCATTAGACTCTAAATACCCCGGTTTATCCTTAACACGCGAGTAAAACTTAAAGTAACGTTCAAAAATCCCTTTTCCGTAACCGCACCAAGTTGACTTGATTTTACCATCAGGAGCTATCAGTACGAATGTAGGTAGTCCTTGGGCTCCAAAATTCTGGTATAGACCCATATCTTCTTTACCTTCATTCCAGTTGTTCCCTTTCAGCAGATAGGCTTCACTTGCCTCTCGCCACATTTTATCGTTGTCGATTGAAAGACTTACAACTGCTACATCTTCCATATGTTTTTCTTCAAACTCATGTAGTTCCGGAATTGCCATGATGCAAGGTCCGCATCCTCTGCTCCAAAAATCGAGTAGAATCCATTTTCCTTTTAATTCAGACAATGAGTGCCGATTGCCTTCAATGTCAAAAAAGATACCATCCGGCAAATAGTCGCCAACTGTTAATATTGAGGGAGGATTAAGCATGGTATTGACAATAATTCCTTGTCGGGAATTCTTGTCTTCATCATTAAGATTCTGATATAATTCCAGTAAACGTTCTTTACATTGAGCTGAATAATCTTCATAGAAACTCATTTTTCGGACTACATCTTCCATTTTATCAAACCACACTTTAGAGACAGGCATCTGCTTAAGAAGATCAATGTCTCTAAGCATTACGACTGAATTTAATGAATCGCGCAATGATTTATTTGCGTTCAATTCAGTATTAGGCGCAGTGGGATGATCAGACTTAGGCTGAATTAAACGTATGAAATCATTATCTTGTTGCAACTGATCAAGAAGATCTTTACTATTAGAAATGAAGCGATCATATTCTACCTGTTCCGGGACATTGCTTACTACTTCCCATGTTTGTACATATTGATCATTTGAATTGATCTCTATTTTGGCATCGGGTCGAAGGTAAAGCATTCGGCTCCAGCTTGCGTGTCCATCTTTGAAAAGATTGAGATCCGTTTTAGTCAAGCCGCTGTCGACTTTAGCTATCAATTGAAATTTGCCATTATAGACAGTATCCATTGCAATACCGGTTCCCATTTGTCCTTCCAAACGGAAAAGCGTCACCACGGTACTGTCAGGTATAGCAGAAACATTACCCGTTATTACGACCTCATTTGCAGATGCAAGTCCTGCATTTAGTGTCGATAGTGCTATTAAAGCATTTATAAAAAAAGGTCTCTTCATATATATTACACTTATTCAGCTTACTTACGATTAAACTTCTACCAATGACTACACAAAGTTATCGAACTGCCATTTTTAGCTTCGGTCGGCTCCAAATTTATAGTCTGTAGCGGAGAAAATGATATTGAGTTATCACTGTATCTTGAAAGATCGTCGATATCTTTTTTGAATCTTTGTGATTCGGCTTATAAGATTAGTCCTTTTCAATCTCCCAGCCATCAATGCTTTGAAGAGATCTCTATTCCCCTCATAGAAATAACGCAGTGTCGACAAGAATAGACTCTTGCCGAAACGTCTCGGTCGAGCAAGAAAGAAATACTGGCTGCCGTCTTCAACGATCTTTCTTACAAACATAGTCTTGTCAACATAGATGGCACCACGTTCCCGCAATATCTTGAAGTCCTGTTGTCCGATAGCGTATTTTACTTTTTTCTCTTCCATAATTCTCTATTTTCCTGCAAAGATAATGCTTTTGGTTGGATTTCATCTTATGTTTTTTAACAAAAAAGTACAAACGATGAAAAAAATGCAAAATTTGATTAGCCGTTTAACCCTGAACAAGGATATTTTTCAAAAAAGCGCCGAAAGTAAATCCTCCCGGTGCTCAAGCATTCCCAAATCCTTATTCTTTCGCGATAATCTTTGACGGATTTACCTGCATCACCTTATGTATCTGCCAGCCGACGATGGCAGCTATAAGCAAGATTACTATGGAAATGCCTAAGATGATAGGCCAAAGAGGGGAGAGGGTGCTATCCGGTGAAAGTTCTGTCAGCATTGACTCCACTACCTGATTGAAAAGTATACATACCGGCACAGCGATAAATATTGAGACAGCTATCATCACAAGATAAACTCTTCCGAACATCCGGTAAATATCCCGGCTCTTTGCCCCATTGACCTTGCGGACGGCTATCTCTTTCTTTCGGGCTCTCGTATCGAGTGCAATGGTGCTGAAGATGCTCATAGCGCAAATCAGAAGGCTTACACAGCCCAATATCCAGCCCGCGGTTCTTACCGCCTCTACAAATCCCGGAGCCTGGTTGGCTCTCTCCCGGTAATTGAATACTATCTTGTTTAAGAGTGCCGGTTCAAGACTTTCAATGGTTTCATTCACGCTTCGTGTCAACTCTTTGCTTTTTCCAGCCTTGGGCACGAGCAACCATGGAAAGTATGTGCTCTCCCATTCCGGACATACCGCAACGAGGGCTTCGCCATCCGCATCGTAGGGTATTTTATTAATGATTCCGGCTATCTGCAAAGAGCGCTCATACTCCCATCCTTTCATTATTGTCAGCATATTGTTGTCAAGCAAGCCAAGTTCCCGAAAACGATTGTACAAGTCTCTGGAGATGAGAAGGCATTCATTACGGTCATGGTTATAAGGAAACCACTCGACTTCCATTCCAAGAAGAGAAATGAGTGCAGTGTCTTGCGTGCAATAGACATTGAAGGATCCTCGGTCCGGAAATTTATCCTGTAGCTCAGGATTATCAAAGATTTCCTTTATAGGCAGATAGCCATCGCCAATCATTACCATTTTTTCAAGCTCTGGAAGCCTATTGATTTCTTCTATCACTCTTTCACGCTGTGTTGTATATATCGGTTCCAGATATAGGCAATCTTTGTAAAAATCATCATTCTCAGGCACATTGCATGCCTTGAATATCTTGTCGCCTCCATATACGAGCATGAAAGTACTGCATACAAAAACCATACTGATGAATATTTGGATAACTAACATTACATTGCGCAACAAATGGTTACGGCTTCTTCTAATAGTTGAGGACAGCCCTTGACGGTTTTTGGTGATACGTCGCAAGGTGATCCAACCTATGAGACTACATATCACAAGCAACAATGCTCCTATGGCTAAACTGTATTGCCAAAGATTTTGAATCTTTATTCCCGCGCCGTCGATAAAAAGGTTAAGGTTGCTGTCACAGAAATCCTGTAGCATTCCCCCAAGCAGCAATGCTATGATAATGGCAATGGAGATGCAAATTATTATCTCTGTCAAAAGCATTCCGAAAAGCTTCATCCCTGTGGCGCCGTTGACAATCCTTAGTGCAAGTTCACGGCTACGGATCCTGAACAACTGAATCTGAATGCGAAGGAAACCTATAATACCTGCAAGAAGAATAAGGGAACCTATGATATATCCCAGAAGCCGGATGGTGATGATCAAACTAAAATCGGAATTTTCTGACACCTTTGATAGTTCGGCTTTGATTTCAAAGGGTTTAACCCTTTCGTTTATTTCATTCAAAAGCTGTTGCCTCGTACTGCCCTGCATCAATACTATATTAATCCATTTTGCAAAAAACTTTCCTTGTACTTCGCTGTCTTCAAAATTGTCGCCAATGCAATAATAAAACATATCAGTACCGAATGGATAGTCTGAAACGGAAGCATCATATACATCAACGATTGTGACGGGTATTGGCTGATTACCATAGGTTATCAGAGTTTGTTCGGCACCTATCGGATTTTTATCCTGAAAATAGTTTTTGGCAAAATCATCGCTCACTATACCTTCTCCCGATTTTAGAACTCTTATCGTTTTTCCGGTAACTGCGGAGCGAAGTCCTGAATAATTGGGATATTGAGGATCGATGTGGGCTGCCCCGATGGTGCCCTTGCGGATTGTAGAATCTGATAAATGAAATTCTACCGGTAGGCCGCTTTTCCACCCATTTGGCACTGCAATAATTTCTGCATTCCTTAATCCTCCGTCTCTTTTAAGGGTTTTTATGAGCTCTTTGCTTATGTCGGTATCCTCATTGCCGTTGATCGACCTGAATGTAACCTTATATGCCCGGTCATAATATGATTGGTAATAGATGGATGGTAGCTGAATCCTTGACAACAGAGAATGTGTAAAAGAGAGCGTGACGATTCCGACAGCGATGCTCAGCACGCTGATCGCCGTCTGAAGCTTATACTTCATAAGGTTCCTGACGGCAACCTTGAGATTGTGTAGGATAATATTCATGGCTTTATCTTTGAATTATGATGCAAAGATAAGGCAATACGCCCTGAAGA
>CAMWLX010000303.1 GCA_947175225.1 uncultured Porphyromonadaceae bacterium | reverse complement strand
GCTTTAGTCTCCACTGCATGATCAAAGTCGGGAAGAGTTGTTGATCGGCAACCGAAATAGATGCCGTGGGAAGGATGATATATGTCGTATTCAATCAGCAGATCGTAGTGCCTGTGCCCATCAGGGCTTACGATCTGCTGCTCAATGTGCTCAATATAACGAGGCTCGCCTGAAATAAGAATCTTATCGGGATCGCTTCTTTCAGGCAGAAATTCCTTCAATCTATCTATGTGATGAATAGAGGCTCTGTTGCTCCAATAATATTTGTCCGGATTCATTGACATTATGACATGCGGTCGCGGTAGTCCTCATAGGTGAATTCGCGGAGGAGGATGGGGGTGCCTTCCTTGGGTTGGAGCCAGATGGAGGGGTGCTGAATGCCGTTGAACATGTTTGTTTTCACTGTCGTGTAATGGTTCATGTCGCAAAGCGTCAGCTTATCGCCGGCTTTCAAAGGCTCGGCGAAATCCCAGTCGCCAACAAAATCACCGCTCAGGCAGGAGTTGCCTCCAAGACGATATGTATGGCGCTCCGTATCTCCGAAATGATGGTCGCCGGTGCGAAGGTCGGTGTTTTCTTCTTCAGGCAAAGCTTCTGCTATGACAGGTTTATATGGCATCTCAAGACAGTCGGGCATATGGCATGCAAAGGAGGCGTCGATTATGGCAGTCTTGATTCCTGCATCCTCCACCACGTCGAGAACCTGAGTGATCAGATCTCCTGTCTGCCACATGAATGCGCTTCCCGGCTCCATAATGATCTTAAGATTTGGATATTCCTTGTGAAGATCTTTCATGAGGGAAATCAGGAAGTCAATATCGTAGCCCTTACGGGTCATGAGATGTCCGCCTCCCATATTAAGCCACTTCACTTTCGGCAAAAGATAGCCATATTGCTCCTTGAGAGCATCGAGAACCTTTGCCAAATCATGGCTGTCAGATTCACAAAGAGCGTGAAAATGAAGCCCTTCGATTCCTTCAGGCAGACCGTCGACAAGAGCAGACGCGGATTCACCGAAACGAGAACCGGGTACACATGGATTGTAGATGTCGGTTTCAATCACACTGCAATGCGGATTTACACGGAGTCCGGCACTTACGGGCTTTTCAGGATGCTTTGCATTCCACTCGTCGATCTGAGGTCTGAACCTACGGAACTGCGCGAGAGAATTGAACGTAATATGTGAGCATCCGGCGAGAAATTTTGGAAAAGTCTCGTCGGTATATACCGGGCAATAAGCATGCACGTCGTTGCCGAGATAATCAAGAGAAAGCTGCATCTCATTGAGTGAGCTTGCGGTGCTTGCAGTGAAATAACGCTTAACGATTGGAAAGGTTTTCCAGAGAGCGTTTGCCTTGAATGCCATTATTATCTTGACATCAGCTTCCTGCTCTACACGGCGAAGGAGTTGGAGATTGCGCTCGATTCGGTCTTCGTAGACTATGTAGTATGGTGTATTGGGCATTTTTATTCTTAGGAGTTTAAGGGCTTTAAGGGCCTTAGGGGCTTTAGGGACATCAGGGATGGGATTAGAAGTCGATTTTGCCTTTTTTGGCTTCTTCGAGCATCTTTGCGCCAGGCATGAGAAAGACTTCCAAGCGGCGGTTTTTGTCGCGGTTTTCGATAGAAGTATTTGGCACGAGGGGGGCTTCATCGCCGAAGGCATATGAGAAGGTATAGGATGTGTCGGCTCCCTGCTCGTCAAACCATGCAGTGATCGCATCAACACGGTCGGCAGTGATATTGTCGCGATATTGCAGAGATCCGGTATTGTCGGTATGCATCACGAGAAGGACGCGAAACATATCCGGATCTTTCATATATCTTTTGAGAGGATTGAGATATTTCGCTGCTCCGGCTGATAGCTCTGTTGAATTTGGCGCAAACAGTTCACTTGCAGGAATAGTGATGAGTATCACTTCTTTCTTTCTATAAGCTTCTATATTGCACTTGCCTTGCTTTGGAGACAATGGGCCGTTCATAAGCTTCTGTCGAGCCTCAAGGTCTTGAAACTTACGGATAAGGTCGGCAGCTTTAGGATCAGACGAGAGGTCGACAGACCTGATCATCTGGGCGAATGTCATGTCTTCGAGATTGTCTTGGGCAGTGGCTGAAAAAGAACAACATCCTAAAACAAACAATACATATAATAATCTAAGTATCTTCATATTTTTAGTTGAGGTCAAGAAGGCCTTCCGGGAGGCGCATGATAATGGTCTTGTGGTCTTCATCCATTTGCTCTATGAAGTCTTCGGTGAGAGGGATATACACGGTATTGCCTTCCGGAGTCTCCACTATGAAGAGTTCATTTTCAGTGTTCGTGTCTATCTCCACCACTTTGCCGATCACTCCTGCTTCTGCGTCCTTAATGGTCCAACCTATGAGGTCGTCGTAGAGGGCATATTCCTCATCATAATTATCGAGCATATACTCTTTAAGGCGTTCACGAAGAGCATAGACTGTCTTATTCACAAGTTTCTTAGCTTCGATTTCGCTATCAATGCCTTCAAACTTCACAAGATAGGAGAATGAACCCTTTGTGCGGATGCCGGCCGCATAAAAAGGCACATAGATGCCATCAATGTCAAGCACTGCCGGATTTCCTTCTTCCAGATAGCCCGGATCAATGTCGAGAAGCATATTAAGCTCACCCTTTAAGGCGTGAGTCTTCAGGAGTTTTCCGACAGATGTTATTTCGTCTTCTTTAATCATCAGTTTCTGAATATTTTAGCCCCGAGGGAGTTGAGGCGTTCATCAATGTGTTCGTACCCTCTGTCGATCTGGTCGATGTTTTCAATACGGCTTGTCCCTTTTGCCGACAAAGCTGCCATCAAAAGAGCAATACCGGCGCGTATATCCGGACTTACCATCCTTGCAGCTTTCAAAGAATTGAACTTGCCGCTTCCGATTACAGCTGCACGGTGAGGATCGCAGAGTATGATACGAGCTCCCATATCAATAAGTTTATCGACAAAGAAAAGGCGGCTCTCAAACATCTTTTGATGTATAAGCACGCTCCCCTTTGCTTGAGTAGCAGCTACGAGGAAAATACTAAGAAGGTCGGGAGAAAGACCTGGCCAAGTTGCATCAGCAATCGTCATAATCGAGCCATCGATGAAAGTGTCTATCTCGTATATTTCCTTTTGGTTGATGGTTATATCGTCTCCCTTGACAGTTAGATTTATGCCAAGTCGAGCGAATGCATCAGGAATTATGCCAAGATCACGCACACCCACATTCTTGAGGGTGAGATTGCTTCCGGTCATGGCAGCAATACCTATAAAACTTCCAACTTCAATCATATCAGGAAGCAGACGATGATTGGCTCCCCAAAGGGACTCAACACCGGTAATCGTCAGCAGATTACTTCCAATTCCCTCTATCTTTGCCCCCATACGGACAAGCATACGGCAGAGTTGCTGCACATAAGGTTCGCAAGCAGCATTATAGATTGTAGTCTTTCCTTTGGCAAGCACCGCAGCCATCACAAGATTGGCGGTTCCCGTCACGGATGCCTCATCAAGAAGCATATAGACGCCATTCAAACCCTTCGGAGCTGTGATATTATATACTCTTTTCGATGAATCATAATCAAATTTGCCACCAAGCCTTTCCAGACCAATAAGATGAGTATCAAGTCGGCGTCTGCCAATCTTGTCGCCACCCGGTTTGGGAAGGACTGCCTCTCCGAAACGCGCCACCAATGGACCAATTATCATCACCGATCCTCTCAGAGATTGGGCCTTCTTTAGGAAATCATCCGAATGAAGAAATCCAAGGTTGACATTGTCGGCTTGAAACTCACAAGTGTGGCGATCTATATAAGAAGTCTTCACACCCAAGTGGGTCAAAAGGTCGACTAGATTATTGACATCGGCAATATCCGGGAGATTGGAGATTGTCACTTTCTCCGAGGTAAGAAGAGTGGCACAAATCACTTGAAGAGCCTCATTCTTTGCACCCTGCGGCTCAATAGAACCCTGAAGACAACATCCGCCTTCGACAATGAATTCACTCATTACAATCAATAATTTTGCTTGTTTTTCTTCTTATTATTCTGTTTCTGCTTCATATTCATCGGCTGCACCTCCTGATAATCGTAAAGATAGATATCGCCCGGAAGAAGGTCGATTTTTCCATCGCTCATGAAGCAAAGGTCGCGTAGCACTTTAGCATCGCTTACTCCTTCCTTATTATGAGCGAGCATAAGTTTTTTCATGTGGTTTGCGATCACACCGATAAGATTCTGACGCTCCTCATTATCCTCCATATCTGCTACCGTGCGAACCATATTTTGAATATGCTTGCCATAGTAGCGGAAGATTATATCGCGTGAATTGCTGTAGGGTATGGGGTCGGGAACCGGATTAGCCTCATCAGCCTGAATCACGGGAACCGGGAAATCTATGTCGAGTTCGAAACGTGACATAATATTTATATGGTCCCAGATTTTTTGCTGGCTATTAGGATCCTTCTTGAGATTAGGAAAGAGAATAGTCATTATCTCAGCGATGGCGTTTGCACATCGTGTGCGCTCTTCTCGGTCAGGGATTGAGACACAAAAATCTACAAGATTCTGCATATTGCGTCCATATTCTGCGAGAAGAAGGGGTGCCATACCTGTATTATAAGGAATCATTCTGAGTATTTCGGGAGCAACATCAGTTCCTCCTATCTCTTCTGTATTTACTTCATATATTGGTTGTTCCACTTTTTTAAATTTTTAATGCGTAATTCATAAT
>CAMWLX010000302.1 GCA_947175225.1 uncultured Porphyromonadaceae bacterium | reverse complement strand
CATCCATTTGAGAACTGTCGCCTTCGTAGGCAAGCGCGAGCTGGTTGCGCAAGTCATTGAAGCGGTTGTTGACAGGGGTAGCCGACAACATCAGTACCTTGGTCTTCACTCCGGAGCGGATTACCTTGTTCATCAACTGTAGATAGCGGTTCTCTCGTGGATTCTCGTCATTCTCATCTGTGGTGACTTTACCTCCGTTACGGAAGTTGTGGCTCTCGTCTATGACAACGAGGTCATAGTTCCCCCAGTTTATATGTTCAAGATCGAGACCGTTGCTCTGTCCTGACTGACGCGAAAGGTCTGTATGATAGAGTATGTCATATCGCAAGCGGTCAGCTATAAGAGGATTGTTTTTGTAGTTGGAGCGATATGTAACCCAATTGTCGTGGAGTTTCTTTGGGCATAATACAAGCACAGACTTGTTACGGTTTTCGTAATATTTGATGACTGACAATGCTGTGAATGTCTTTCCGAGACCTACTGAGTCTGCAAGAATGCAGCCGTTATACTTTTCCAACTTATTGATGATTGCGAGTGCTGCGTCACGTTGGAAATTGTATAGTTTATTCCAGATTACACTCGACTTGAAACCGGTTGCCTCATTTGGTAGCACGTCTTCCGATATATCTTCAAGAAACTCATTGAAGATATTGTAGAGCGTGACGAAATAGATGAACTCCGGGGAATTCTCCTTGTATGCATTGGTAATGTTGTCAAGCACCTGCTCAGTTACGACTTGCAACTGACCGCTGTCATTCCAGATTTGATTGAAAATCTGGAGGTATTGCTGTGTGAAAGGAGCTTCCATCTTCGTGATGGCTGTTGCAAGGTTGTTGCCGCGTTCACAGCCAAGTTCCACCGTTGTAAAACCATTGAGCGGCATATAGGTCGTATCATCGACAGTAGCAAAAGCCGGCATTCCGGCATTAGTACGATTGGACTTAAAGCATACTTTTTTCCTAATCCATTCGGCACATTCCTTTGCAACGGCTTTTAAGGATAACTCATTACGGAGCTTGATCTCAAACTCTGATCCATAAAGATTCCGCTCACGGTTAAGACGAGGTATATAAAACTCACGTTTCTGTTTGTCCGCCTTTTCCGTAATAAATGAAGGTGAGGTAAAGATAAAACGCAGTTCCGAAATATCGCCTAATTGCTCCTTCAATTCTTGGAAAGCATAGATGGAAAAACTTGACGCAGCAATTGACACCTTTGAGCCGGAGCGCAAGGTGGCAATCATATCCTCTTTGAGTGTCTTGTTAATATTATCTATAATCTCCATTCTAAGCTCCGCTTTATCTATGCACTTATTTATGATTGTCCGGTCTTTTTCAGATAGACGTTACTGATTGCAAAGATAATGCTTTTTTTCAACATTCCCAACTATATGTAGTAGAGTTAAAGTATTTTTCGAGCTTCTGTAGCGAAGCGTTTCAGTTTAGTCGTATTCATTTCCGTTTTACCTTTACATATTTTTGATTGGGAGAGGTTGGTGAATTTGGTATGGTGAGTTTTAGAAAACCAGCTTCCACAAGAGGCTGAATATATTTAGCCCTGTTGTAATATTGATTGGTAATTGACAACCTTTCCATAATTTCAAGTGCAGATCTCGGTACAGAACAAAAATTTAGAATATCTTTCTGTTTTCCTGTTAAATCTTTTCTTGATAGCTTTTTCTCAGTATTAATAATAGGACCTTGGTCAGAAACATGGTGAGTATCTTGATTAGTAACTTGGTCAGTATCTTGGTTAGTAACTTGGTTAGTATCTTGGTTAGTAACTTGATTAGTAACTTCGTTAGTTACTTGGTTACTTTTCTCGCTACTTAGTTCTTTTTGAAGATTACTTAGTTCCTCCGCTTGGTTACTTTTCCCATTACTTAGTTCCTTTACAGGTTCATCTATGGGAGATGCTGGTTCATTTGAAACCTTTCTCGGAATTGTAATGACGAATTCCTTTGTCTGTTCATCATTCTTAAAATTCATTTTCAGACCTTCGTCAATGGCTCGCAAAATGCCCGTTCCAGCACCTGAATATGGCAACAGGAAGTTGGCATGATAGAACAGCTGCTCGTTACGGGGCATTGATGTCCCATTCGCTATGTCACCGATAGCCAATCCCTGTGGTAGGGTTCCCGGACTGTGAATCTCAATCTTGTCATCAAGTATGAAGATACGGATAGGGGCCGGACGTACAAGTGATCTATGAATCAAGGCATTCATCACCAGTTCGGACAAGGCAATATCTGATAATTCCAATACACCTTGAGTATTGAACTCTTCTCCCGGCTGAACATATCTCAGGTTTCTTCGGAAGAATGACATTATGGTATCGTATTGATGACGCAGATTCCCTTCCATATCGGCATCATTGACCCTATCCCTGAATCGGCTTCCCCCGATGCTGGTCCCATAGAAAGAAATACACTTTGCCGTTAATGTAGGTCTGACTAACTGTGGAGCTTTCCCAAACAATAACAGACCAGCCATAGTCAGTCTTCCATCCGGACGCATAAAACGGAGATTGGTCAGCAACCTATCCAACGTTATATTACGTGAAATGGCTGATATAATCTCGTCAAGAGTCTTTGCGTCATAATCGGACGGCTTTATACCATTCTTGCGTAAGGGGGGTTCGAATCTCTTAAGAAGATACTCCTTGAAAGTATCAAGATCCAGATCATCAATGGTTGCGTCAACGGAAGAGACTTCTGGAATGAAAGTCCCACATTCCTCCATCATTTCAGCTATTTCATTATTATCGACAATTCGCCGCTTGTCAGAACCTTGCTTCGCCCATATAATCCCCTTATTGTCCTTGTAAGGTTTGTTAATGCCTTCCTTGATAGTCACGACGATTATATGACCACCATCTACCGATACAGAATCTGTCTCAATGCCGATTCGAGGATCAACATTATGAGTGGCAATATTTGACAATGCCTGATTTGTATCTTGCAGCTCTTCATAACTCAGGGGATTCTTTTCTCCAGTCTTATCCTTTACACCTATGATAAGAATCCCGCCACGTGAGTTACTGAATGCAACCATCTCCGCACCGATTTTATAATTATCATCGATGCGTTCCTTGAATTGCACACGCGATACTTCGGAATGTCTAATTATATTTTCAAGCTCTTCTAAGGTCATGGTTTGGTATTTAGTATGTAGCCGTAAACAAAACCAGTAACGACTACAAAGATACTCCCAAGGTTTTTCGACAAAAAGCCGAAAAGGTTTGTTTATAATTGTCCGGTCTTTTCAGAGTGCCGTTACTGATTGCAAAGATAATGCTTTTTTTTCAACATTCCCAACTAAATGGATTGCCATTTTTATATAGACCTGGAGGCGAAAACGTGCCAGGTTCCATTTTTTACACGCCTTTGAATATAACCTTTGATAACCATCTGGCGCAATTGCTTCTTTACGGCCAACGGTACAATGCCTAATGATTTCGCAATCTCATCTATTGTTATTTCAGGATTATCTTTAAGTGCTAAAAGGATAGATGATGAGTTTTTGCTTCTAAAATTTATCTTTCTTCCATCATACCACCAGGAATCCGGAGAGGAATCAGATATGAAGCCGACATTATACTCTAATTCTGTCTCTACAATTTTCGTAAAACACCTTAGAAAAGGTTTTATTTGTTCAATAGTTGCGGCGGCTCCTTCCGAAGGTGCCTGCCCTACATATAAATCGGTCTGATGCAATGCTTCAAGGTATTCATATTTGTCTCTGGCTCGCACTACAATCATCGGCCACCCATGACGGGCAAGGATATAGTTGACCATAAGTCTGGCAATGCGCCCGTTCCCATCCTCAAAGGGATGAATTCTAATATACCTATAATGAAACAATGCGGCTAATTCCACAGGTGTATAAATCCCTGATTTCTCTGCTTCATTATACCAATCTACAAGTGATGTCATTAATGCAGGTGTTTCTTCAGGGGATGCGTATTCAAATCGATCACCATAACGAGTGATTACACTGTTAGGGCGTGTCTTGTATTGACCTGCATGTATGACATAGCTTGTCTGTAATCCGCCCGGCAAATTCCGATAAACGGTATAATCTTCTCGTAATAATGTCTTATGCAGTTGCCGTATAAAGTTTTGCGTCAATGGCGTATCCTTATCTATTGCCACTTGTTCCATCATGCGCTGCCCAACTTGACTTGCTTTCATCTCGACGTATGCTTCCAACTCTCCTTCACCGGAGACCTTGCCAAACAAAAGTAGTAGTTCTGTTTGGCCGTATGTTAACGTATTGCCTTCAATGTGATTGCTATTGAAGTTATAATCTACTGTAAATCGCTGACTGAGCAGATACCTCTTGCGTTCAGAAATAGGTTGCAACGATTCCCATTGCTTATATGTATCTGATATTTTTTTCATAGTTGATGATAGTTTGCTATAAAAACATTTGAAGGTATACCAAGTATACTTTAATTTTTTGCAAAGATAATACTTTTTTTCAACATTCCCAACTAAATGGACTGCCATTTCACTCTCTCGCAATGCCGTTTCTGCCCAAAGTTCTGCTTGTCCGGAAGCAATATGTGCGTGCGGAGCATACTGTGCCCCGTCACGTACTTTTTTGTTTTAATATAAATATACAAATTTTAACAAATTTTGATTTCACTGTGTAAAAAATGGTTACGCCCCATATCTTGATAAAAACCGGAAAATTTTCCAAAAATATTTGCACATCGCGGAAAAAGGTTGTAATTTTGCATCCGCAATCGGGAA
>CAMWLX010000301.1 GCA_947175225.1 uncultured Porphyromonadaceae bacterium | reverse complement strand
GACGCCCCCGGCTGGACCGTCAGCCTTGAAAAGCGCCGCATCAACCTCCCGGCCCCCCTCCGCCCCGAACTCGAACTCCTCCTCCTCGAAGCCTAATCATGCCATTACCGATCCTATGGCATCCTATGTAATTCCATGGCATACCATGTGATCACATGGCATCCCATGTTTTAACACCCCAGAGTAGTTAGCGCACTCCGTGCGCGTCCCACGATGGCAAAAATTCAAAATTCAAAATTATGAGTTATGAATTATTACAATACGCTTTCTTCCGCAACGCCTTAGCCGGAGTGGCGCTAATCTCCATAGCCTGCGCCGTAATAGGCGTCTACATCGTCACCCGCCGCATGGTCTTCATCGCCGGAGGCATCACCCATACCTGCTTCGGAGGTCTCGGTCTCGGCTACTTCATGGGCTGGAATCCACTCCTTACAGCTGCCGTCTTCGCCATCGCAGGGAGTCTCGGAGTCGATGCCATGGCAAAGTGGCGAGTCCGCCAAGATTCTGCCATAGCCGTAGTATGGGCTGTAGGCATGGCGCTCGGCATACTCTTCGTCTTCCTCACCCCCGGCTACGTCCCCGAACTCAACTCATTCCTCTTCGGCAACGTCCTCAACATCACACGCGCCGACCTATGGGCATTCGCCATATTTGCCTGCGTAGCCGTAGGCATCTACCTTCTCTTCGGCAAGACCATCGTAGCCGTAAGCTTCGATGAAGACTTCGCTCGCACACGTCATCTCCCGGTCCGCCTTATCAACACCGTAATGATGCTCCTTGTCTCCATAGGCATAGTTCTGACGATAAAGATGATCGGAGTAATGCTCCTGATGTCTTTAGTCTCCCTTCCCCAACTGACTGCTGAACGCCTCACTCACAGCTATCGCAACATGATGCTAATTTCCGGCGTCGTCTCCCTCCTCGGCTGCATAGGAGGACTGTGGCTCTCTGTCCTCATCGATGTCCCCGCCTCAGCCGTAATAGTAATCCTCCTAACCCTCCTCTACGTCCTAACCCTCCTGAAAAAATAAAGGACCTCGAGCGGGTCCTTTATTTTTATCTTCATCGTCTACGCAAAACGTCCAACTTAAAACGTCCAACGTCAATTGACACGTTTCGGACTAACCTCAACAATCGTCCCATCCGGATTAAACTTCAGCGGAGAAATACAAACCTCCCGATGGAAACCGGGACCATTCTCCTTAGCCTTATAAGCAGGATTGATCCGATGATACACGATATACCATCGATCAGCCTCCCCATCCTTCCCGGGCACACGGAGCACAGAATTATGAGCCGTTCCAATCATACCGTTTCCACTATTCTGTATCAGCACTATCGGACGCTCAGCCACCTGAATCGGACCAAGCGGCGAGTCAGACGTTCCGTATGCCACATGATAGTTTGGAGATCCCGTATCATCCACCGACCACATGAAATAATACTTCCCATCGCGATAGAACACGTACGGAGCCTCCCGATAGCGGTAATCCTGCAGAGAGCCACCCTCCGGAGTCATCACCGTGATAGTCTCCTCCTTTATCGATTTCATATCCGGGTTCAGCTCAGCCCCTGCCATATATCCATTGCCCCAATAGAGATAAGGTTTTCCGGAAACAGGGTCTGTGAATACATCCACATCAATCTGCTGTCCATGATTCACCGGCGACTTAGTGAGGAACGGTTCCGGCTCAGCCTTAAACGGACCGGTAGGAGAGTCTGCTACAGCAACTCCTATCTGCTTGGCATCACTTCCCTTAGGCTTGGCACTGAAATATAGGAAGTATTTATATTTTCCGTCGATCTTCTTCTCTTCAATTGCCGGAGCCCAAAGATTTCCCTCTGCCCAAGGAATAGACTCTGTGGAGGCATCCAATGCCACACCCTCATACGTCCAGTCCTTCATATTGTCAGAACTGTAGCAGGTATAGTAAGTGCCTCCCCAGCCCGGGAATCCGTCGGTAGTGGAATAGATGTAATACTTACCCGTATTCTCGCTCAGCAGAATATCCGGGTCAGCATGGAATTCCGGAAGCACAGGATTTGAAATCTTAACGTCAGCACTCGGGAATGCTTTTTCGAGTCGTTGGTATTCAGCTTCAGTGATAGGTATCACAGTGCCATGTCTTGGATGGAAATCCATGCTCACCTCTGAATCGATATTCTTGAATTTGTCAAGATCAGTGGATTCCGTAAACTGATAAGCCCCGTTCATATATACGTCATACATCAGTATGTATTTGTCGGAATCAATCATCTTGAAAGTCCCTGCGCCCTCTACAGCGTGCGGAGTCTGCTGCTTGTAATCGTCAGATTCCACCCACTTGCCGGAAGTCAGTTTGTCAGTCACTGCTTTCTTGATGCCGTTTCCGTCCCCTTCCGTCTTATAGAAGAGATGATACTTCCCATCTTTGTAGACGATGTCGCCGTCGATACAGCTCTTCTTGTTCTTAGGAATGAAGAGAGGCTTCGGCTTACCGATGAAGTCGGTGAAATCATCATTTGCATAGACATAATAGATTATGTCGGGGCCATTGCCGTGTTGCATTGAGAAATACACCATATATTTGCCGGCATCCTTATCGTAGATGGTCTGCGGAGCCCATACGCGCTTCAGGTCGTCATGCCCCTTATATCTTTTCTGGATATTGATTACCGAAGGCGACCAGTTCACAAGGTCGGTAGATTTCAGGAGTGTCAGACCGCGGTTGGAATCCCAGCCCTTGTTGCAGGTCATGTCAGTCACCACCATATAAAACTCCTTCCCATCCTCACTGCGCAGGATATGAGGGTCGCGCACGCCCCCGGTCTCGCTTATCAGCTTCGAGTCGATCACAGGAGCATTATCGTTCAAGGCCTTGAAATTCAGTCCGTCGCGGCTCAGCGCATAATTGATCGACTCATCGCGAGGATCATTCCCCGTGAAATACACAAAAAGATACCCGGCCATATCATCCTCAGCGCCCCACATCGGAGCCCCGAGAGCCAAAGCTGCCATCAAGCTACAAAAAATTCTCTTTTTCATGATACGTTATAGGTTATTTTTTAGATTCAGATTCAAAATTACAATAAAAATTTGAATTAATGCGATATTTCCCTCGAAAATCATTAATTTTGCAAAAAATTAATCCTATGACACTGACAAGATATTTTTTAGCAGTCGCCATAGCCCTCTCGTTGGTGCCTGTCGCTGCTGCCCAAAGCTCTAAAAGCATAATTTCCGCAACTCCCGAGAAAGCCGGAGGCATCTACTACGCCTACGACATAGAGACCGACTCCCTCCCTCCGGTTCCCGAAGGCTATGCCCCGGTCTACATCAGCCACTACGGCCGCCACGGTTCTCGCTGGCCCGTCAACCAAAAAATATATAAGAATGCCGGCGACTTCTTCCAGCGGCAGCAGCTTGCCGAAAACATCACCCCCGAAGGTAAAGCCCTTTGGAAGCAAGTCACTCTATGTGCTGGAAATGCCTATGGGCATCTCGGCGAACTGACTCCGATGGGAGAGAGGCAGCATAAGGCTATTGCCGAAAGAATGTATAGCCGTTTCCCTGAATTATTCACGAATGGTGGCCAAATCATTGCCCGTAGCTCCATAGAACCCCGCTGCATCATGAGCATGGTGGCATTCACCGACCGGCTCAAGGAACTCAATACCTCCGTCTCCATCAAAAAACACGCCACTCCCGGCGACATGGACTTCATTCATCACAATACCGAAGAAGCCAAACTAAATACAGGCGAGGACGCTCCCTGGATGTGGGAATTCAGTCAATATCGCGATTCCGTATCAAAATGTGGAAAAGTGGCGGCAAAACTGTTCAAGAAAGTTCCCGAGTCAGATTCAATCCCCCTGTTTATGCGGAGCCTTTACGACGTCGCCATCTCAGTGCAGGACATCGATAGTCTTGATGCAGATATCCTGAGCATCTTCGACGCAGATGAACTCACCGGACTTTGGAAAGCTTCCAACTATATGCAGTATATAGCCAATGCCAAATCTCCCGTCAGCATGAACTCCGGCACAGAAAGCGTCAAGCCCCTGCTGGCGGAAATCACCGGGCGCGCTGATGAGATGCTCGCCTCCGGCGAAGCCGCCATCGATCTGCGCTTCGGCCACGACACCGATCTCCTCCGCCTTGTCTCCCTCATCGACCTTGATGGCAAAGGCATAGAACTCGAAGACCCCGAAGAAGCGGCAGAAAAATGGCGCAACTTCGAGATCTCGCCCATGGGTGCCAATCTCCAGCTCATCTTCTTCCGCAACAAAGCCGGCAATGTCATCGTCCTACCGCGCCTTAACGAAATTCCGGTTGCGATAAGCGACGTTCCGCAAGTGGTCCCCGGCTTCTATGACTGGGATCTTCTGAAGACTTACTTTGCTTCCCTCTGACCGGTATAAATGTTACTATCGATTGCAGGTCGGATATTAGAGTCCATCTCAAATTTATGAGATGGGCTCTAAGGGAATGTTGATATAAAAAAGGTTCCTTTTGTCAATTGCTGGATCTGAAGGAGAGTCTTCATTTCGATAAGGAGGTAGAGGGGTTGGTTGGATATTGAGCGGATATGGAAGCGGAAACGGAATCCCGAAGAGTTTTTGCCGGAGAAGGGGTTGTGTATTGTGGTAACGATTAACGATGAATTATTAACGATTAACTTTTGGGGCAAAGATATAATGTTGGAAGGGAGGATGCGCCTTATCTTGAGAAATTGAAGTTGTTTCGACTTATTTTTTTATTAAGATTTCGTCAGCTTTGCGAGCAG
>CAMWLX010000300.1 GCA_947175225.1 uncultured Porphyromonadaceae bacterium | reverse complement strand
ACCATCCGTTCTCCGGATTCTGGTAGGTGATATGCTCAACTACACACCGCAGCTTGATCACAATTCTTCGTCTTCGGCTTTTTCATCAATTACTCTTTCTTTTAGTATGAGTATTTCTCTTAATAAGGGCTCAATTTCCTTTACCCAAATATCTATGCTTGCAATTGAAGCGAGTGTACCGTCTGAGTTATAGCCTGTTACATCTATAAATTGTTTCTTAAAAATAAGACAATATAAATCGGACGTAACATTAGCAATAGATGTGAGATTCTCTATCTGATTACTTGTGAATGGTTCCTCTCCGCGTCGTTTAAGGCGCACTTCCCAACCCGGTTCAGTTTTACTCCAATGATAAATAAAATCAAAGGCATAAGTTATTCCGTCAACGCTAAACTCTTTTACGCAGTAATTGTGGTCATTAGCCCAACAGAAGACTCTTTCTCCATCTCCAACTGATTTTTCGAGTTTCTGTCGCAAAAGGTGAACAGGTAAAGACCGTACCAAATTTTCCTGAACATTGCAACGATTACATAAGACTATGTCCGGATATACACATTCATTTGGTTCACACCATAGATACTTATAATAATGTTCGCTGAGATACCCTATGCAGTTTTGTATGGCCTTCAAATAGCCTGGTACGTCATTATACGGACTCTTATTTACATATTCGCGCAATACTACCTGAATATTAGGATCATTAAATGCTTCTATCCATTCCTTTTTAACTGGAAAATGCCAAACCTCAAATTCCTTACCAAACTTAAAGGTATTATTACCTGGCAAAGAAATATCTCCGTAATTAAGCAAATCCTTTCGTAATTGTTTATCCTGATGTATCTTGAAAAATCGTTCTTTAAAAAGAGGTAGAAATTTCCTGATTTCTTCTAAATCAGAAGAATCTCCTACCAATTTTATAAACGGATCAAAATTACCGTCGAAGAAAGAGTCAAGTTTTTCGTCAGAAGTGAGATCCCAGAACAGATTTTCCCAATCGGATTCTTTGATATGTGTCCAGATTATAGTGTCAGTTATATTCATGCCGAAGGGGATATCCTTAACATTGCCCAGGTCAAGAACATTAATACAATCCTGATCTTTCATACGATGCACCAAATTCATAGCTCTAATGACAGCTCCAACTTGTCTGTTATTAGAGTCGTCAGTGCGTGAAAGAAGATACATTGCCATTCGATAAAGATTATCATCAGTAGTAGGACACAATACAGCTAGTAATAAGGTTCCGCAAAGCGAAATATATTTTTCGGCTTCAATGGATGCTTTTCCTAACCATTCTTTTGCACGGATACATGGGTAGGGGTAAGATTCAGAATTATCAATTAACACTAAGCGGCATATAGCTTCAAACACTCGTTTCAGCCATACAAAGTCAAACGATTCCGTTTCAATTATATATCTAAGAATCATTTCTTCCTGCTCAATATTCTTATCACGAATGTAATCTTCGCGTTCCTTAGCAGTCATACCTTCCTTATAAACAGATTGATGAAGGATTACCGCAATTTTGAGAAATCCCATGAATCCCGGGTCTGCGTTTGAGCCTTTCTCCCTATGGTTCCAAAAAAAGTTTTGCCAACGTTCCCATTCCAATCCGGCATCTAATTTATCATTGACATTACGCATAATTATTTTGGGGCGCACTTGTTCTTGGAGTGAAAGATTCTCGCCTCGACTATTCATATACAGGTACAGACGCTCGCCCTGTCGACTCAATCCGGTATCGAAATAGTTAAACTCTATGAAGTTTTCAATATAATCACGCAGTTCTCTTACTTCCTTAGAAGCTACCCAATCACGGATTTTCGTGTAATTACTCAAAACTGAATTGACAGTAGGATCATTATTATATAATCCATAATATCTTTCTGAGTTTTTCTTGAAATCGCCATAAGGATTTGTAAGAATGAATTCTATAAAATCTGTCAGAAAGTGATGAGCACCCTCGCGGACTTTATAATCCAGTCGTGGGTGGCCTTGTTTCATGAATCTCTCTCGAAATTCATTAGCTTCATCCATTTGAGAATAAATCGCCAACAGAATTAGAAAGAAAGTGGTTATTCGTTGTTGCCCATCAATAAGATATAGACTGTGATTATCAGATGTGTCATAATAAGCATAGATGAATCCGATACGCGAGTTGAATCGCAGACGCTCATATTCTTTGGTCAAAAACTCATGCCATTCTTCTTCAATCACCTTGCCATCACAAGTGATATCAAGTTTTTCAGCCCTTTTAGCATCAAAGTTGTGACCAATCGATAGGAGAAGTCGCTCCACATTCAGGGTAGTCCAGACATAATCGCGTTGCATTTCGGGAATAATAATCTGATCGATTGAATCATTATCAAGCAACTGTGCAAGAGAGTATCTACCTGTTTTCATTTTTCTTCAGAGATTATCAGATTTTCAAGATATTGACGAATTTTGCTAATCCGAGCTATTATCCATTCGGCATGAGCTGAAACATCTGTATCATTCCAGCTGGAGTTATCAGATGAAAACTCTTTATGATCTGTGTTCTTATCAACGTTCAATGTCTTTCCGAATACAGCCAAAGTATGTTTAGGGATAAAATATCCTTCTATACGTTTACGGTTGATCTCAATACGTTTATGAACAAACGGTGAATTATTTAGACTGCTGTTAACATCACCAGACAAGAGTGCCATATTTCCTAAGTGGTCTATTTCATCCAATTCACTGTAAAGAAAAGGATAATTTTCTATGCTCTCAAGTTTCTTATTTGAAATTTCCGTTTTCAGTTCTTCATATCTTTCATTTATCTTTTCTGACTCTTTTTCATAGTCTTCCTTTGTAATGAATGCATCTGCAAATTGTTTAAGAAGTTGCAGCATTTCCTTTTCCTTTTCTCTGTCGCACATATTGCTAATGGTTTGAACACAGAAGTCGGGCAATTTATAATTCTCCACTTTAGGATTCTGGGGACGAATGTGCTCGTAACTCCAACTGTGTTCATCGTATGAGGGGAAGTCAAATTCCGGCCATTCTTCCCCATCCTCCGGAAATACGCTCAGAGAAAGAAGAATTGGTGTTAAGGCTTTATCGGGGTATTTTACATCCGGTTCTTTATCCAGATCATAGAGTTTTCTCAAAGCAATCTCTGCAAGCTTGGACTTAACTTCTGCATCGCTTAAATCGAGCAACTCGCGAATTGTTTTTAGCCGAATATTGTTATCATTAGTGAAGAGCACAAAGCCCAATAAGTTGTAAATTTCTCGATTCTCAAACCAGGTTTTCAACTTTTTATAGGCGTGGACTAATCTTCCCATCCAAGTCAAGCCATCAGTGTCCGTCTGGACTATTTCATTAAATTTATTGAACAGTTGGAGATCTTCATCACTTTTCTTTCCCGGATTTTTGGCTAATTGTTGTTTAAATTCACTTAGAACCACCAACTCTTCAGTCGTACTGGTAGCATAAGCATCATAGATCATTTCAAGAAGCGGTTCGATACCCTTGTCTTTCCTGAAGAAAAATCTCGCAACTTCCTTACGGTTAATCCAGTTCTGAATCTCATCCCACATACGACCATTAATTTTCCGTTGTTCCATTATTTCCGAAAAACTGATAGCATTCCCAATTCGGTCTTTACGATTAACACTTCTTGTGAGCAAAAGACCTTTAATCAGATATGCGCTTGTGAGAGGTACACTATTACCATTTAGATTTACAAAGGCATCTTCAGCCTTTACGTAATCGCTCTCTCTGTTAAGGATGATCTTAACAGAATTAGACATATAATCTACGAATCCATCTAATTCATCATTCTTTGAAAGTTCAGAAATGAATTTGTCTATCGTTTCACGCGCCTCCCCAATATATCCTTCATCCTGAGTCTCCGCTTCATCACGATTTGACGGAGCTTTAATAATTTTTTCATATAGCGTAGACTTATCATTATATCGAGCGTAATCCAACTTGTCAAAAGTCATGGATTTCTCGCCTTGAAGACGGTCATAGATAATTGACAGCGTAGTGAGTCGCTGCTGTCCGTCAATTACCTCGAAAGCCCCCATATCTTTCCGAAGTAATACGGTTATATATTGCAGATAATATTCTTTATCTGTATCAGAATCACTTTGCTGGCCTTTTTTCCATGCGCGATATATATCTATTAATAACTGTGGAACCGGATCATAGAAACTCCTAGCACCCCATTTGTAACCACGTTGATAGGGCCCTATATAGTATTTTTTTACACCAGCATCATTCAAAACCTTCGTGAAAATATCTTTTACAGAATATATGAATTCATTCTTCATGTTTTAATCCCAATCACTTAATGCGTTTATGTATCTATCTATATCAATTATTTGAATGTAATACCTCTTGCCGCAACGACAATCCGGACAATCACACTCATTGGATTCTATATGTAGGCAACTGATTTCTCCTTCATAGATTTCAGATTCTTCTTCGATGTTCTGCTTTTCCATATCAAATATACTCGGGTAAATTAATTTCTACCAGCAATGGACTGTTGGTTGTATCTGCTACGTCAGTCAGAATCTCTGACTTAGTCAGATACGGTAGCAGTTCCTTGCTCATAAGACAATAGTCAATCCGGAACCCTTGGTTCATCAGCCGATACTCCGGCTTATTTTGAAAGAAGTAGGAGTAATCCCTGCCATCAGGATGAAGATAGCGGTAAGTATCGACAAGTCCGGTCTGTGACAACAGAGAGTTGAAATCTCGGTGTTCCCATTCCGTGAAACATCCCACTGTCTTTACA
>CAMWLX010000299.1 GCA_947175225.1 uncultured Porphyromonadaceae bacterium | reverse complement strand
CCGGGTTCCCGCATCTGCATTTATGAAAAAAACAGTAATATCAATTTTAGTAGCTACAGCTATGGCAACAAGCTCTTTACATGTGCAAGCGATTAACGACAGCACAAATCCGGTCTTGGCACCTTCAGGCCTTCCTCACAATGTGCTTCCTTTCGATAAGATTACTGCCGCAGATCTTGAAGCAGCAGTTAAGGAAGGGATAGATTATCAAAATAAGGCGATCTCTGCGATTGTCAACCAGCGTTCGATTCCTACTTTTGAGAATACGATTGCTGCCCTCGACAGAAGCAGCTGGGAACTTAATAGGGCAGTGCTTGCTCTTTCTAATCTTGAAGGGGCATGTGGCGACGAAGCATATCAACAGGCTATGCAGAATATCACACCACTTCTCTCAGAGCACAGTGCAAATATCCTTCTCAATGAAAAACTCTTCGACAGAATCAAGCAGGTATATGACCACCGCGACAAGGAGGAGGGACTGATACCCGAAGAGAAGAGACTCATCACTGAGACATATGCCTCTTTTGCCGACAATGGAGCAGCTCTCAAAGGGGAGGATAGGGAGAAGTATCGTAAGCTTACAGCTGAACTCAGCGACCTCAATTTGAAGTTTTCTCAGAATGTGACCAACGGAATGAAGGATAAGGCTCGCCGTATGTTCATAACAGAGGAAGAAACTGAAGGCCTTCCCGAGTCAATTAAAGCGGCAGCAAAAGCTGAGGCGGATGCTGCATTTGCAGAAGATGGTATGAACAATGACAAAGGCCTTTACCTTATCTCCGTATTCGCACCTTCGTATGTGCCATTCATGAAGTATGCTAAAAACCGAAACGTACGTCAATTTCTATTTCAAATATACGGTTCCCGTAATATGGCAGGGGAATACTCCAATATTGAGATCCTAAAGGATATTGCTAACGTGCGTCTGGAGATTGCAAAACTTCTTGGCCATAAGAATTTCGCAGAATATCAGCTTGGACATACAATGGCCGGAAATCCTCAGACTGTAATGGAATTTTTGGGAAACCTTAAGGATAATTACACTGAACCTATGCGCAAGGAGATAGAGGAAATCCAGGCATATGCTCGTCAGACAGAGGGTCCTGACTTCGTTCTTATGCCTTGGGATTACTCTTATTGGTATGAAAAATTGAAGAATGAAAAATATGCCTTCAATGATGAGGACATGAAGCCTTACTTCGAACTCAACAATACTATTGACGGTGTGTTTGGGCTTGCTACAAAGCTATATGGATATACGTTCAAGCGCAATAAATCCATTCCAACATATCATCCTGATGCTGAAGCATTCGAAGTCTTTGACAAAGACGGCAAGATCTTGGGCGTGCTTTACACAGATTTCTACTATCGTCCCGGCAAGGGATCCGGAGCGTGGATGACGGAATTCAATACAGAGACAAAAGATGATGAAGGCAATCGTAATGTGCCGGTCATTTCTATAGTCATGAATTTCTCCAAGCCGGTCGGCAACGACCCCGTGCTTCTCACGCCCGGTGAAGTGGAGACATTCCTCCATGAATTCGGTCACGCACTTCATGGATTGAGCTCACAAGCAACATATTCTACTCTCAGCGGGACTAATGTGTATCATGATTTTGTGGAACTCTTCTCCCAGTTTAACGAAAATTATCTGACAGAGCAAAAATTCCTTGACACTTTTGCGAAGCATTACAAGACAGGGAAGAAAATGCCTAAAGAACTCATCGATAAATTTGTAACTGCCTCTCAGTTCGGAGCCGCCTACCGCTGTATGCGTCAACTTGGATTCGGCTATACCGACATGGCATATCACATGATTGAAGAACCATTACGTGCATCTCAAGACATAGCAGTTTTTGAAGCCAATGCCTTGGAACCTGTCAAAATTTTCGATATGGTCGATGGATGTCTGACATCTCCTCAATTTGGCCATATCTTCTCAGGAGGGTATGCTGCAGGATACTATGGCTACAAGTGGGCAGAATCTCTCGATGCAGATGCTTTTGCAGCCTTCCAGGAAAATGGGATATTCGATAAGAAGACTGCCGATAAATTCCATAAGATGCTCGAATCAGGAGGCACTGTAGACCCTATGGAACTATATGTAGAATTCCGTGGTAAGAAGCCAACTGTCGATGCTCTCCTCAAACGAGATGGAATAAAAAAATAGCCCTGAGACGAATTTAGCAATAAAATGAGAGGCTGGCGCGGATTGCGTCAGCCTCTATCCATATTGGGATGGATAAATTATTCTCCAAGATAGCTTTTAAGGAGTTTGCTTTTTTGGCCTTTGAGCCGGCGGATAGCTTTCTCCTTGATCTGGCGTACACGCTCACGTGTAAGGTCGAACTTTGCGCCGATTTCCTCAAGTGTCATTTCCTGACATCCTATGCCAAAAAACATCTTGATGATTTCACGTTCACGGTCGTAAAGCTGACGAAGAGCCCTGTCTACTTCCTTAGAAAGAGATTCCTGAGTTAGAGAAGCATCAGCACTTGGGCTGTCATCATTCTGAAGCACGTCGAGAAGAGAGTTGTCTTCCCCTTCTACAAATGGAGCATCTACAGAGATGTGACGCCCGCTCACCTTGAGTGTGTCTGAAATCTTATCGACAGGAATATCAAGCCGCTCTGCCAACTCTTCGGGTGAAGGGCGGCGTTCGTTTTCCTGCTCGAACTTTGAGAGCTCTTTGCTGATCTTATTGAGAGATCCTACTTGATTAAGCGGCAATCTCACAATTCTGCTCTGCTCTGCAAGTGCTTGTAGAATTGACTGTCGGATCCACCATACTGCGTAGGAGATGAATTTAAAACCTCTTGTCTCATCGAATTTTTGGGCTGCACGTATCAACCCAAGGTTGCCTTCATTGATAAGGTCGGGCAAGCTGAGTCCTTGATTCTGGTATTGCTTTGCCACAGACACTACGAAACGAAGGTTTGCCTTAGTCAGTTTTTCAAGTGCTGCGTGGTCACCTTTCTTGATACGCTGAGCAAGCTCAACCTCCTCTGCGACTGAGATAAGTTCCTCACGGCCTATCTCCTGCAGATACTTGTCGAGCGACGCGCTTTCACGATTGGTGATTGACTTAGTTATCTTTAATTGTCTCATATGTAAGCTTACACAAATTATTGCAAAGTTAATAATTAATTTTGGATTATGCAAATTTTTAGGATAAAAATCTTTTGAAACTTGCTTTTATATACTTAACACAAAAGAAACGCGACTTGTTTCAGGCAGCCGCGTTTCTTTTGTAATTTTAACTTATATCCTATGTCTCAGCAGTTTTATTCTGAGAGATTCACAGCATAATAGCCTTTCTTTCCGTTGGTGTAGATACCTTTCAGAATCATGACCTTATCTTCATTGGAATCATCTTTCATGATTCTATTGTAGATATTTTCAACGTCTTCGCTTGATCTTACAGGGCGATCGTTGATCTCAAGGATGATGAAGCCTTCTTTTACACCGGCATTCTTGAAAGGACCACCCTTCAGACCTGTCACCTTCACACCATTGCTGATGCCGAGTTCCTTGAGTGTGTCGCTGTTAAGCTTCATGAACGCACATCCAATTTCTGAGAAGTCACCTTTCTTTGTAAGGGCAGTGTCGCCCTGAGTATTGCGTAGGGTTGCTTTCTTTGTCACCTTCTTGTTATCGCGATAGTAGGAGACTGTTATCTCTTGACCCGGACGATATTTCGCAAGTTGCTCGTGTAGCTCCGGGAGGTTCTTGATGTCTGTGCCATTGATGGCTACAATTACGTCATCTTCCTGCAGTTCGAGCTCTTTGGCTGTGCTACGGTCTCCAACTCCAGCCACAAGCACACCGGTCTTCGTGGCAGTAATTCCTTTTTCTTTGGCAATTTCAGCAGTAAGGTCTGCAACTGTTATCCCAAGAACTGCACGCTGAACAGTGCCATATTCACGGAGGTCAGCCACGACTTTTGCCATAATGGTAGTCGGGATTGCGAAAGAGAAACCTGAGTAAGATCCTGTGTTAGAATAGATGGCTGCATTGATGCCTACGAGTTCTCCATTGAGATTGACGAGTGCACCACCAGAGTTTCCTGGATTCAAAGCTGCATCAGTCTGAATGAAAGCTTCTATACCCATCTTATTTCTTCTGTGGGAATCTGCACCAAGACTACGAGCCTTTGCGCTTACAATACCTGCGGTAACAGTAGAATTGAATCCAAAAGGATTGCCAACCGCAAGCACCCACTCGCCAAGACGGAGGTTTTCTGCGTCGCCTACCTTGATTGCCTTAAGACCTTTGGCATCAATCTTGATCAAAGCAAGGTCTGTTGACTCATCTGTGCCTATGATGCGAGCTTCGTATGTAGAATTGTCGTTTAGAAGCACCTCAAGGCTGTCCGCTCCATCTACGACGTGATTGTTTGTCACGATATATCCATCTTCACTCAGGATTACGCCTGAACCAAGACCGCTTTGCACCGGTTCGCTTTTTTTCTTCTGGCGCTCTTGAGGCTGCTGACGTTGCTGAGGACCGAAAAAGAAGTCGAACATCCCAAACGGATCCATATATCCTCCCTGGTTGCCACCATACTGCTGGCTACGGTCGACAAAACTTTTGATGCACACGACAGAGTTGACAGTGCTTTCAGCAGCTTTTGTGAAGTCTGTCTCGAATGAAGGGGCTCTTGAGATTGAAATAAACTCAGGTTCGTTAGCTTGTGAATGGGTGGTTTGTGTGACAGTATTGTTGAACACCATTCCCGCAGCCGGAATCATAACCGCTGCAGCTGTCACTGCTACAAGATACTTTA
>CAMWLX010000298.1 GCA_947175225.1 uncultured Porphyromonadaceae bacterium | reverse complement strand
GTGTGGCGACGGCGAGAAATACCGACCCAATCACAAATTGAACCCATGACGCGACCAAAGGAGAGCTGACAGACAGCCGCAAGCGTGAATTTGCAGCTGTCTGAATCGGTGTCAGTACGCCTAAAAAGAATATAATCAGCAAATATTCCATCTGTTTAGGGCTATAGCTTGTTCCGCAACCTTCCTGCTTTAGCAAGGTTGGTAATCATGCCTCCGTATGTCAAGCCAAAAAGTTGGCAGAATATTCCCATAGTGTAGTTACCCGCCTCAAGCATTGTTGCTGATGGCCCTGCTCCCTGAAAGATAAAGAACAATGTTTTTCCGGCAAGCCTTTTTTTCTTATGCGATTCGTATATGCGGTCAAGCAATGTCCTGAACTGCCCGGTCATGGAATGCCAGTAAACCGGAGATCCCATAACAATTACGTCGGCAGCGACGATAGCGTCAATAACATCCTCGAATTGATCATCGGCATAAGATTGACCTAACGGATAGACTTTATAATCTATAAGATTCAAAGTCCGGTAATCTTTTCCTTCAAGCAGCCGTTCCGCCAGAGCAGCTGTATTTCCGTGTTTATTGGGACTTCCGTTGATAAATAGTATTTTCTCCATTACTTTCCTGACATAATCTGATATACGTCGCCCCAGTATTTCCCGGCGTTTTCTTCAAAAAGACCGTAGGCAGGAGTTTGTCCTTTATAAAGTTTTTCAGGAGAAAGTGACGGGTATTGATAAGCGTACTCACATTTATCTCGGTTGACGTACAACTGCCAGTAACTTTCTGCAATGTTGTCGGATGAGAAATATTCATCGCCGTTAATCGTACCGCAGACGGTAATTGTGCCTACGAATATGCCGGCTTTCTCATATCTGTTGTGGAGGATGTAGGCAAGTGCGCGTAGTGCGGCTTTGTCGATTGACAACGGTAGGAAACCGTCAACAGGATACATAGCCAAACCTCCGCCGGTAAACATCAAGGCGCCTCTTTTAGCAGCGAATCTTTCGTTTATAATACTGCTGGCAGTCGTATATGCTCCGGCAACATCCACCTTGAAGTGATCTACAAGTTCGGACGCAGACAGATGCTCAGTATCCGGAGTGGTAATACCTGTATTATATACTACACAATCCGGTGTGCCATACTCATTCTCAATTTCAGTGAGTACTGTTGCCAACTGTTTTTCATCGGCAACATCCGCCGTTCTATAATTGGATTTCACACCGTTCTTCGATAGTTGACTGCACATATCTTTGAGTGCCGCATCATTTCTCGCCACAAGGACGGAATCAAATCCTTCCCTTGCAAATCTTTTGGCAACAGAGAAACCAAGGCCGGGGCCTGCTCCGATTATGACTATAAGTTTATTCATATTTCCGGTTGTTTTTATTTCACGATGCAAAATTACAAATGAAATAAGCTCGTCTTGTTGCTCTCAGGCTCAAAGATATGTTGCCAAGAGGTTCATCTAAATATTATATGAAAAAAAACAGACAAGCCAAGCATTGAAGCCTGATCTGTCTATAGGGGTTATTGTCAAATCCGTAATGGCGAACCGGATAACACGGCATACTTGCCGACATTGAATAACGTGATTGAGGTTTAGAACCATTGAGGGTGTATGAGCCTATGAAGTATCAGTTGTGTAGACAAGTACCGCAGAAGCTCTTTACATGACTGAGGATGAAAAGCCAGTGGTAAGAGAATTTTTTAACATAATCAGAAAAGAATTATCCAGAGCCCATGAAAGCCATACAAAACAGATTGTATGCACTGAGATGGAAACATTATTTAATTATTCTAACAGGTTTTATGACAGACAATTCTATCTGCGAAAGACAGAAGGAAGTAACTTTATAAATAGAATAACCCAGTCATTAGAGGATTACTTTAATTCTAATAAACCATTTGTAAACACATCCGAAGTTGGTGTAATAATAGCGGCTAAAATAAGAATTAAAACAATAGCATGTTTCCTATACGTTGACATAGACGAAGAAGATCGAAAGGTCATAGGGAAAATAATCAAATAACAGAGTACGACACCCAAAAAACACTCCAGACCACAATTGTCTTTACTATTGCAGTCCGGAGCTCGTCAAGATGTTCCCAAAAACTTATCTTTCTTTCTTAGGAACTCATTTATCAGTATTGCCTGTATCTTTTATCTCCTTTTCAACTTCTTTCATTCCGTCCTTGAATGATCGTACTCCTTTTCCAAGTCCTTTCATAAGCTCTGGGATTTTCTTACCACCAAAGAACAAAAGAACAACAAGGGCTATCAAAAGAATTTCAGAAGCACCAAGTCCGCTTATAAATAGTAACATATTTATTTCCTTATAATGTAGTTAATAACTGCCCAGCCGCCAAATATCTGAAGGAGCATTCCGGGAATTCCTATTCTGAAATCTTGACAGGCAAGTAAAAAATCTCCTTTTATAGCCCATTCCCCGAGCGTTCCAATCACTTGATATGCCAATACTACGGCTACAAGTAACAAGAAGTTAGCCTTATGGAAACGAGTTGCAGCATAACCGGCTATAACGGCAAGCAGTACTGATTTCAGGAGGATTGCAGGAAGACCTGTGGATGCCGGCATTCCAAAGAAAAGAGAGTTGATTATGGGGGAAGCGAGGGCTGTCAGAAGTCCTACGCGCCAACCATATTTGTATGCCCCCACCAGAGTGAAGAAGTAAATGGGGAGCCATGTTACTCCACCATTGGGGACAATGTGAACCAGTTGTGGCATTATTATGTTTCCGAGAATGAATAAAGCTGCCGTGATGTATGTCTTTACACTATTAAACGGCAGAGATTGTAGTCGTAATGTCGTCTGCATTATGTTGAATTATTATTTTTGATTGATTTTATTTATGAATTTCTCTATGTAAGGGAAACATTCTTTCGCGGTATTACAGTCTATGCACAAAGTTTCAACAGGACATATCCCGGTTCCAGAACGATTTATGATATTTGGAACAAGTTCACGATATTGAACCTCTATCATGTATTTTCTAAATAGATCCAAGGCCGGTTTACTGATTATATCAGCATATACTGATTTTACTTTTCCAAGTATCATCAACGCCGCGGCACCTTTGCCAATGACCTTATCAGCTATCTTAGCATCACTTAAAACAGATGGATGTCCTGTCAGCAGTGAATATAGATCTATAATTCCCCGCTTATGACAGAGTGTAAGATTCCCTTCACTCCATATTGCGCAAGAACAATTTTCCATGTGTAGTATGTTTACAAGCTCTATGATATCCATGACATTTTCTATACTTTGCTTTGTTTAAGCGATTCTACATAACCGTCAATTCTATGTAGCTCGGCAGGGATGTCGATTGACTGTGGACAATGTGGGGCACATTGGTTACAACCGATACAATGACTTGCCTGACGTAAGCGGGGCACACTCCTGTCATAACCTATGAGGAAGGCTCGTCGAGCCTGCCGGTAGTTCTCGCTTTGTGAAGATGCCGGAACATTGCCTTCATTTATGCACTTATTATAATGAGCAAATATTCCCGGAATATTTATCCCATAAGGACAAGGCATACAATATTCACATGCAGTGCATGGAACAGACGGATAACTGATCATTTCAGTGGCAGTTTCTTCAAGAAACGAAAAATCATCATCGTTAAGTGGCTTCAATGGTGAATAAGTCCGCAAGTTATCCTGTAAATGCTCCATGTAGGTCATGCCGCTCAAGACAGTTAAAACGCCCGGAAAAGAACCGGAGAATCTGAATGCCCAAGATGCAATACTGTTATCAGGGTCGCGTTGCTTTAATTTACCATTAAGATGGTCGGTAAGGGATGCCAGCCTACCACCAAGCAGAGGCTCCATTATCACTGCCGGAATATGTCTCTTTGCAAGTTCATCATACAGATATTCAGCGTTAAAATTCATCCCTGAAGCATGTCGGTAATCGACATAGTTTAGCTGTATCTGAACGAAGTCCCAATGCACTTCATCGTGAAGGGAAAGCATGTAATCAAAGACCTTCACATCTCCATGATAAGAAAATCCTAAATTTCTTATTCTACCTGCCTCTCTTTCTTTCAGTAGGAAGTCTAAAACACCACTATCAAAAAAACGCTGCATCAGGAAAGGCATACCTGTTTCTCCTCCGAGATTATGGAGAAGATAATAATCCAGATAATCCGTTTTCAATTTGTCAAGAGAGTTACGGTACATTGCCACTGAAGCGTCATAAAGTTCTTTACCTTTCATCCCGGTGCGGGCGAGATGATGATTAGACATTTTAGTGGCAATGTAGTAACTGTCTCTTGGATGTCGACTGAGCGCAATCCCTGTAGCAGTTTCCGACAATCCTCTTACATATGGGGGCGCGGTGTCAAAATAATTGACACCATTGGCAATTGCGTAATCCACAAGCTCATTGACAGCTTCTTGATCAACAACCTCGCCTTCTCCATCCGGATTATCCATCATTGGCCACCGCATACAGCCATAACCCAAAAGAGAGACTCTCTCTCCCGTTTTGGGATTTATTCTGTATGTCATAGTACCATCAGCTGTAGAATCTGATTTACCATTGTCAGAGAGGTGCTTAGTTACTGAGTCACATCCGGCTAAAGACATCCCGGTTATTGTAACACCAGCACCAAGCCGTTTAATAAAGTCCCGACGATTTATATTCTTTTCCATTCTGTGAGATTTTCTTGATTAAACAATGCGGTGACGCTCGTGGCCCTCTACATTCGACACATAGCCGGGAAACCATTTATTATGATTGTTAATAGCGGCTTCGCTTA
>CAMWLX010000297.1 GCA_947175225.1 uncultured Porphyromonadaceae bacterium | reverse complement strand
AAAACAAACAAAAGTGGATTCTTTAAGTTATAGGACACTTTCCGCTACTCCGGAAACAATCAACAAGAAGTGGGTCGTAATCGACGCCACCGATCAGGTGCTTGGTCGCCTTTGCTCTAAAGTAGCAAAAATCCTCCGTGGCAAATATAAGCCCGACTTCACTCCCAACATGGACTGCGGCGACAATGTGATCATCATCAATGCCGACAAAGCCATCATGACAGGCATGAAGATGGACAAGCACGAATATCTCCGCTATACCGGCTATCCCGGTGGCCAGCGTGCTTACACTCCGCGCGACCTCATGAACAAATCGTTTAAGAAGACCATCAAGCCTGGCAAGCATCCTCTCTACATCAAAGTTGTGAAAGGCATGCTCCCCAAGACAAAACTTGGAGCAGCTCAGCTCAAGAACCTCTACGTCTACAATGGCAGCGAGCACCCACACGAGGCAGTTAATCCGGAAGTAATCGATATCAACAAACTGAAATAAACGAAGATGGAAAAAATCAATGCTCTGGGCCGCCGTAAAGCAGCTGTAGCCCGCGTTTACCTCACCGAAGGAACAGGTAAGATCACAATCGACAAGCGCTCACTCGACGAGTACTTCCCTTCTTCAATTCTTCAGTATGTAGTGAAGCAGCCGCTGAAGACTCTTGACTGCGAAGAGAAATATGACATCTACGCACACCTTGACGGTGGCGGCTACAAGGGCCAGGCAGAGGCACTCCGCCTCGCTATCGCACGCGCCCTTGTCAAAATCAACCCGGAAGACAAGACAGCACTCCGCGCAGAAGGCTTCATGACCCGCGACCCACGTTCTGTAGAACGTAAGAAACCAGGTCAGCCAAAAGCACGCAAGCGCTTCCAGTTCTCAAAGCGTTAATATTTTTCCAAAATTTATTCAACGCTCGAAGACTGCAGCATAGAGTTTAGTATCTAAATCATCAGGATGCCTAAAGCCGACGCTTTATGACCTACCTGATGATTGGGATTAAATCCAAAAAAGAAAGTAAACAATTTAAAATCAAAGAAAGAAAATGGCAACACCATCATTCGAACAACTCCTGGAAGCAGGATGCCACTTCGGCCACCTCAAGCGCAAATGGAACCCGGCTATGGAACCGTATATTTTCATGGAGCGCAACGGAATCCACATCATCGACCTCTATAAGACAGCAGCTAAGCTCGACGAGGCAGCAGCCGCCCTCAAGCAGATTGCAAAGAGCGGCAAGAAAGTGCTCTTCGTAGCTACTAAGAAGCAGGCTAAGGAAGCTATAGCTGAAAAGGCAGGTGCAATCGGCATGCCCTACGTAATCGAACGCTGGCCAGGCGGTATGCTCACCAACTTCCCCACAATCCGCAAGGCTGTGAAGAAGATGACCACCATCGACAAGATGGAAAAAGACGGCACATTCGACAACCTCAGCAAGCGCGAGAAACTCCAGATCACACGCCAGCGTGCTAAACTCGAAAAGAACCTCGGTTCGATAGCTGACCTCGGTCGCCTCCCGAGCGCACTCTTCGTAGTAGACGTAATGAAAGAGCACATCGCAGTTGCAGAAGCCAACCGCCTCGGCATCCCAGTATTCGCTATGGTCGACACTAACTCAGATCCAAGCAATGTTGACTACATCATCCCGGCAAACGACGATGCATCCCGCTCAATCGAGATTGTACTCGACACTGTATGCTCTGCTATGGCTGAAGGACTTCAGGAACGCAGCATAGAGAAGGCTGACACAGACGAGAAGGAAGAAGGCGCAGAGGCAAATCCAGGAAAGCGCCGTCGCGTACGCCGCAACAATTCACAGGCTGCCGCTGAGACTCCAGCTGAAACTCCAGCTGCTGAAGAAGCTGCTGAGTAACAATTATAAGGTTACGGGTGGCTGTAGTCTTAAGCATTCACCCTTATACTTTAAACCTTTAAACCATTAAACTTCTAAACCATTAAATAAAAATGGCAGTATCTATAGAAGATATCAAAAAACTGCGCAATCTTACAGGCGCAGGCATGATGGACTGCAAGAACGCTCTTGCTGAGACAGGCGGCGACATTGAAGCTTCCATCGAAATCATCCGTAAGAAAGGCAAGGCAGTGGCTGCTAAGCGTGAAGACCGCGAGGCTGCTGAAGGATGCGTTCTCGCTGGCACTAAGGAAGGCTTCGCAGCAATCGTCGCTCTAAAATGCGAAACTGACTTCGTAGCTAAGAACGAATCTTTCCGCGCACTCACCAAGAAGATTCTTGATGCAGCTGTCGAGGCTGGAGCCAAGACTCTTGATGAAGTGAAGGCTCTTCCTATTGAAGGACGCACAGTTGCAGAACTCGTCACTGACGAAATCGGCAAAACCGGCGAAAAGATGGAACTTGGCGCATACGAATATGTTGAAGCTCCATCCGTAGCTGCTTACGAACACCTTGGCAACAAGCTCGCTACCATTGTAGGTCTCAGCGAAGCAGGCGTAAGCAATGCTGTAGGCCGCGAGATCTGTATGCAGGTTGCAGCCATGAATCCTATCGCTATCGACCGCGACCACGTTGACGCACACATCATTGAAAGCGAGCTCAACGTGGCAGTAGAAAAGACAAAGGAAGAGCAAGTGAAGAAAGCTGTTGAGGCAGCTATCCGCAAGGCAGGCATCAACCCTAACCTCGTAGACAGCGCTGACCACGTAGAGAGCAACATTGCAAAGGGATGGCTTACTCGCGAAGAGGCTGACAAGGCAGCTGAAATCGCAGCAACTGTAGGCGCTGAAAAAGCAGCTAACCTTCCCGAAGCTATGATTAAGAACATCGCTAACGGACGTCTCAACAAGTTCTTCAAAGAATCTTGCCTCATGGAGCAGGAATACCACCGCGATGCAAAACTTACAGTTGGCCAGTATCTGAATGGCGAAGTGAAAGGCTGCGTAGTGGTAGACTTCAAGCGTGTAAACCTCAACCAAGATTGATAATTAATATCAATATACAGATGAGCCCGCAAACAAGCGGGCTCTTTTTTTGTTGTATATATAAGAGTGCACATAAATATGAGATTTGTGCATATCCTTCAACAATA
This sequence comes from uncultured Porphyromonadaceae bacterium, assembly GCA_947175225.1. Classification (GTDB taxonomy): domain Bacteria; phylum Bacteroidota; class Bacteroidia; order Bacteroidales; family Muribaculaceae; genus Lepagella. The sequence goes on along the minus strand of CAMWLX010000297.1, from coordinate 1,734 downwards.
AATATTACCACTATAATCTGATGACTATGAAAAAAGATCAGCATCCGGAAATTACTGTGGAGATCACCGAAACAGACCAGTACTTCACCAATATCCCGGAATCGCTCAACGCGATACTTGAAGCTGCCGTACGCAAAAACTGGGACAATCCTTCGCTCTCAGACTATAAAGGCTCTACGAGCACTTATGCCCAAGTGGCCGCATACGTTGCAAAGCTACATATCCTTTTTGAAGCTGCGGGCATAAAGCAAGGAGATAAAATCGCTATATGCGGCAAGAACTCTTCCAAATGGGCCATAGCTTTCATTTCTTGCCTGGCTGCGGGGGTAGTAGCAGTGCCGATACTCCACGAATTCAAGACTGAGACAATCCACCACCTCGTCAACCATTCAGATGCAAAACTCCTATTTGTAGATGAAGCTATCTGGAAGAATCTTTCTGCCCTCGAATTTCCTTCACTTGAAGGAGTTATCTATATCAGCGAATTCGGTATGCCATACTCAAAGTCGGAGAATCTAATGACTGCTCACGACAATATCGACAAATTCTTTAAAGACAAGTATCCTCACGGATTCTCTGCAAAAGATGTCCATTGGTTTGAGGATAAGCCTGATGATTTAGCCGTCATCAACTATACTTCAGGATCAACAGGCATGAGCAAAGGAGTAATGCTCCCATTCCGTTCAATCTGGAGCAATATAAAGTTCTGCATGGAATTCTTGACTTTCCTCAAGCCTGGCGATGGAGTGCTTAATATGCTACCTCTCGCCCACCTTTATGGAATGGTCATCGAAATGCTTCATCCCTTCGCGAAGGGATGCCATTGCACTTTCTTAGGTCGCACCCCTTCTCCGGCAATCCTTCTGGCAGCCTTTGCCGATGTAAAGCCGAAGCTCATAATAACGGTGCCACTTGTGCTTGAAAAGATCGTGAAGACAAAAATATTCCCCGTCATAGAACAGCCTAAGATGAAATTCCTTCTTAAGCTTCCGATCATCAAGGGAATTATTTTGCGCAAGATCAAAGACCAACTGATAATGGCTCTTGGAGGAAATGTCAAACAAGTCATAATCGGCGGAGCAGCCCTTAATGGAGATGTCAATGAATTCCTCATGAGCATAAAGTTTCCAGTGACGGTAGGCTACGGCATGACAGAATGTGGACCTCTTATTACGTATGAACGCCCCGAGAAAACTAAATCGGGAACGGTAGGAAAAATTGTTGAGCGCATGGAAGCCCGCATTGACTCTCCTGATCCTGAAATCGTACCCGGAAATCTATGGGTAAAGGGCGACAATGTGATGAAAGGATATTATAAGAATCCTGAAGCAACGAAGGAAGTCATGAGGGATGGATGGATGAATACCGGCGACCTTGTCACATGCGACAAAGATGGATTCATACGCATCATGGGTCGCTCCAAGACAATGATACTTGGTCCGTCAGGGCAAAACATCTATCCAGAGGAGATAGAGCAGAAGATCAATAACCTTCCATACGTTGTGGAATCAGTCGTGATAGATGATCATGGAAAACTTGTAGCACTTGTCTATCCGGATTTCGATGCATTGAAGAAAGATGGCAAGGATGTGAACGCAGTGATGGATGAAGACCTGAAACTGCTTAATCCTCAGCTCCCCTCCTACTCCAAGATTTCAGAGATAAGAGTCTTCGACAAAGAATTTGAAAAGACTCCTAAGAGGAGCATCAAGCGTTTTTTGTATCAGCCTTGAT
>CAMWLX010000296.1 GCA_947175225.1 uncultured Porphyromonadaceae bacterium | reverse complement strand
TACTTCATAAAAAGCACCCCAAAAGTTTTTTGTCTAACTTTTGGGGTGCAGTTCACGTTAAGGAGGCCCACTCCCTTTTTAATATTAGAGCAGAGGTGATCGACCTATATGGAATCATTGTGCGGAGATACGTCGAAGAAGCTGCGGGATAGTCGGATCTTTGAGAATGACACGCTTGTCGCTGTCGAGAAGATAAGGCGTAGGCATCGCCGGGAGATCGTATATCTCATCGTCGAGAACGCCGGTGAGGTCGTAGCCCACGAGCCAGTTGGCAGGCATGTGCCGGCAGGTCTTATCCCAGACGTCGCGTTTCCCCTCGGCATAGATGGCTAATACCACGAGCTCTTTTTGGGCAATCGCCGTATTGACAGTCTTGGAAGCAGCCAGCGCGCGCAGAATATCATTGCAGTGCGGACACTCGGGGTCGTAGAATACAAGTAGAATAAGCGGGCTTTGCAGATCATGAAGCCGCGATTCCCGTCTATCGCGCCCGAGATAACGGAAGTCGGCGGCTATCGTTCCGGGGCGGTTAAGCATCGCGATATGCCGCCGGAAGTCGGCACGCTCGCGCAGAGCCTCAGGTAAAGAATCCGAGGCAAGAAGCGAATCAAGGAATGAAATGTAGCGAGCCTCGTCGCGGTAGGGTGATGCAGGACTGCCCCAATAGAGGTAAGCTAAGCTGTCGGCACTCCATGGGTCAGGGCTTGAGGTAGCCATTGCCTCATGTTCAGGCTCATCCGAGGACAAAGTTTTATCTGAGGTGGCGTTGCGGCCGCAAGCGGTATAAAGCATCAACGAGATGATGCAGAATGGATAAAGTCTCATTTTAGCAAAAAAACTGCGCCGCCCCCGAAGAGCGGCGCAGCCTATTGAGGGCTTAACGATTTAACGTTTATGAGAATTATTATTCGTTATCAACCAAGTTATTAGTTACTTCAAATTCAGTGGGTTCGGTAACATCGGTTTCATTGCCGAATTCATCTACGCCGGTAGTGAAGACGATAACATCCATTTTGGTAGTGGTACCATCAATGCTGACGTTGTAAACATACTGGAACCCTTCCTGCCATGAGGGAGTAAACTTACCGGTAAGGGTCTTGGACATAACCTTTTCCGTTCTATCATTACCGATATAAACGTCGATGGTGAATTTGAGAGCTACTTCGGTGTTGTTGGGAATTACGTAAACCGGATTAGTAGCGATAGCCATCGGGGTTGTTTCGCCGGTGTTCTTAACCATGAATTCCACATCAGAAGCTGTCGGCAGAACGAGAGCCTTTGCATCATCTGTTTTGACTACGCTGTGCCATTTGCTCACGGGATCATAGTTGCCTTTGTCGCAGATGTCCTCGACCGACAGGTCACTGATCACGATCTCATACTCTGTGGGGAACTTGGTAGTGAATTTAGCCTTAATCTTCGAGAGAATGTGCTTAAATTGCAAAGCGACGTTAGGGTTAGATTCTTCCAAACCGAGTATGCCGGTGTTGTTTGTGGCGAAGACGAGGTCATGCTGGTGTACATTGTCGCAGACATAGTTCTTAATCTCAAGCACACGGGCCGAAGCGTCTTTATCTCCGTCCATGTCCAGAGTGTAGCTGATGCCATTTGACATGGCGTCGCTTATGCCTTTATTGTCACAGCTGTAGGCATAGAAGTAATACTTGGCACCCGGTACCCAGTAACGTTCACCACCTGCATAGGTCCAAGCGCCGCTCTCTTTGTTCACTTCGGTATTGAAGAACACCTGGTGGGCATGCTGATCATTGCCGGGCATGGTGTAGAAACCGAAAACGTTGAAATGCTCAAGGTTGTCAGATGTGAGATCGGCGCGCGAGGGCTTGTTGACTACGTTCTCAAACTTGATGACGTTTTTTGAAGACGTTTTTACATCGTCGATTACATCTTCCGATGTGCAGGCAGTGAGGGTGAGTGCGCCAACTGCGAGATAAACTAAGTTTTTTGCCATAAAAATTAGTTGATTATTAAAATATTGGTTTATTGATTGATTGTATCTAATGATTATGTCGGTGACACCGAAAGATCCTGCTCAATCACGTCATCGTCCCAGTCGGTGACACCGACCTGGAAACCGCCGGAGGAGGATGATCCACCGCTGTCATCGACTTTGATACCGCCTACCCTGATGACACCTCCGCGAGGCTGGTTCTTCATCTGGTCGGTTATGTCGAATGTGAAATTCTCGGTCCTGCCGCTCTTAAGCTGCAATTCGAGATTGAGAGTAAAAGGATGTTCGGCACCGGTGGCTGACCTTCCGAAATAAGAGTCGGGGAAACCCGGGACTCCGAACGAACGCACGCTGCAACGGCAGGCATCGGAATGGACGTCACAGTCGAAAAGAATAATCGAGGTCTGATCGGTAGTGACTCCCGTGCGGAGATAGACTCCCTCGGCCATGCCTCCGAGAGCACCGCGGGCCTGGGCTACATACTCTATGCCTTCCTCAAAGTCATAGGTGATAAGGTAGGTGTAAACGAGCGGTTGCATCTTGACGGGCATATTCTTGACCTCATGAACCATGACCCCCTCCACCCTTTCGACGAAGGCGGAATATATCACGTCGGGAGAGTTGGTGGTTCGTGAGGCTTCGTACATTTCCTTCATGTTCTTCAGCGATGCTCCCGAACGGGTGCGGGATGTGGCGGTGGCACGTGCATCCTGAAGGGATGCCACATCAGAGAGGACAATATATTCCGTATCGCCGTTGTAGAACAGGATCGAGCATTGATCATCGGATGGCACTTGGAATCTCTGACCTTCGGGCGTGAAGAACTGCTCCACCATGCGGCCATCGTCGTAGTACTTGACCATCTTCACCCATTCCGGAACGAGAGGGCGCAGTTCATCGTAGGCGTAGCGGTGTTTCTCGGGATCCCAACTGCCGATATGGTTCATGCCGTAGTCGCGTTCCCATTCCTGTTCCCACAAGAACCGCAGGTCCATGGTCGGGAAGTGGTCGTAGCAGAGCTCCTGCCGGCACGAAACGCACGTAACCAACAGGACGAGTACAGTATAAATATGTAAGATCTTTCTTCTCATATTGCACTTCTCAATCTACGAGACTCCGGCGAGACTTATTAGTGTCCCACAGTCGCCAGACGAGGGCTAATTTGACTTTTAATGGTCCAAAATAATTGATATCTTTGGTACGTTGGTATACATGGTGGCCATCCAACGGAATATATTCCTTATATCGGGTATAGAGATAACCGGCGCCGAGTGCTGCTTCGAGCGACAGGCTTCGGTTCAAGGGCCACATGTAGCCGACCGACAAGCCGCCCATCACACCGTCGCCACGATATCCGGGCCTGTCTTTAAGGAAATCATAGAATACACCTCCGGCAAACGCACCAACATAAAGGCCGTGCCACCAATCATGCGGACGAATCCAATAGCGAGCCTCGGGGGAAACCATCGCGAGACGATAACTTTTGTTTTTTGCATATTTGCCCCACCAGGCGACACCTCCTTCAAGGGCTATAGACCAATGGTCGTCGATTCGCAGTTCGACTTCGAGATTAGGCATAAGAGCAACGTCATAAAGAAAGTTATTCTTTATGGCGAGCCTGTGTGAAGTGCTGTCAATCGGTGAGCTATCGGAGGAATAGGGGGGGGTAAAACCGTCCTTTTCGTTTGCGGCGGACTCAGATACATCCCCATTCGTATTTCCCGCCATGTCGGCCGTCGTAGCCGTGGACTCGGTCTCGCCGCCGCCTGATGTTGTCTCTTCCTTTTCGGCGGCCGAATCTTTGGCCGTCTCCAATTCAGAGTTAGTCTCGTCATCGTCAACACACATATGGCCGATTGACCGTTCAGGGGTGGTGTAAGTATACACGGCTACGGCGTATCTCAATTCGGGGAACAGGTTTCGGAGTAACCATTTATAGGTGTGCCCGTCATCAAAATCGATGAGTTCGGAATGGCATTGCTCAGACTTGACCTTGTCGGTGCAGGCGTCCGGAATATAGTCATTCAGAATCCGAATCACCGCATCGCGTGATGGTGTGCGCGGATTACGTTCTACAAGATCTCTGAGTCCTTCCCACGCAATACCACCGGGAACTTTTTGAATATCACTCAACGGAATCCCGGTTTGACTACTGATATATTCGGCAATGGCGTTGCAGCGACGGGACGCGAGTTTGTCGTTCATGTTAAAGGGACCATCGGGGGAGGAGTAGCCATATACGGTTATGTGATCAAGAGTTCCGGAATGTACAGCCACAGTAATGCTATCGATGAAATCTTCCATCGACGGTGTGTTTTTGTCAAGTGTCGGATCAAAAGTCGCTTTATTTAGGGCAAAGAACACAACTTTCATAGAATCAGTTACACCGTACACCTCAAAAACGCTAATGGCCAAAATGAAAACCGTGAAAAGAATTTTCATTGTGTTGTATACTCCTTGCAAGATTTTATACTTGCAAAGATAGCAACATTCCTCAAAACCGCCAAAAAATCGAGCAAAAATTTATCCCCCCGATTTTTAATCTGGTGTTCGGGGTGGGGCTGGGTGTCATCCTACGCTTTGACCATCAGTTTGTTTAGTGTATAGACAACTAAACAAACTGAAAATCGCTGACATCAATTTAATTAACGTGAGGCCGATATGATTTGTGTTGTTAAACAGTCACTGTAAATTTACGGAATTTCCGCGAATTAACAAAGAAAATCAGCCACTTAGTCTGTTTTCAAATGGCTGATTGTTCTATCACTGAGTGGTGGATTGGATTATGTCGGATTTATGACAAATCGTTTAGTATTCCTCTTCGTTGAAGA
>CAMWLX010000295.1 GCA_947175225.1 uncultured Porphyromonadaceae bacterium | reverse complement strand
TTCCTCGCTACAAGAAGATGGAGGTAGCATATTCTATTGATTGTATTTCAAAAAATGAAGAAATTATCTATTTTTTTACTCGCGCTGGCAGCAATGCTGCCAACGCGAGTGCTTGCACAAGAGCCGACCGACACCATCACCATCTGGATGGCAGGCGACTCTACGATGGCAAACAAACCCATCGATGACGAAAAGCAAGAGCGAGGCTGGGGACAGATGCTCCCTATGCTTCTTCAAGGACCTGTAAAAGTCAGCAACCACGCCGTCAATGGCCAAAGTTCAAAAAGCTTCATCGACAGCGGCCGATGGGATAAGATGATGGCCGGAGTGAAGAAAGGGGATTATGTCATCATCCAGTTTGGACACAACGACGAGAAGATCAAGAGTCCTGAGAGATATTCAGCTCCCGGCTCAACTTTCGATGCCAATCTCACCAAGATGGTGAAAGATGTCAAGAAAAAGGGAGCTACGCCAATTCTTATGAACTCCATCGTACGCCGCAATTTTCCTACTGATAAGGTTGACAATACAAAAGATGTCAGCGATCATGAAGCAGGCCCGACTAAAGTAGATCCTAAAGAAGAAGGGCATACTTTGGTTGACACCCACGGCGAGTATCTTGTAAGCCCACGTAATGTGGCTAACAAGCAGAAAGTGACTTTCATAGATTTCAATGCTTCTACCCACAATCTTGTGCAGTATCTTGGAACTGAGAAGTCAAAAGCCCTCTATATGTGGATACCGGAAGGAAAGTATAAATTCTGTCCTAAAGGGAAAATCGACAACACTCACCTCAATATCTACGGAGCAACAGTATTAGCTCGTCTGGCTGCTGATTCGCTTGCAAAGAGAGTTCCTGAATTGGCAAAATATGTCATCCCACAGGATAATGCCCGCGAAATGAAGTATGTAGTCACCGACCTTGGAGTTTATGCCAACGACAGCACTCAGCTTCAAACTGAAGCGATCCAAAATATCATCGACATAGCAGAGGCAAATGGAGGAGGACGCATCATCTTCCCAGCCGGAACCTATCTGACCGGCGCACTCTTTTTCAAGCCCGGAACACGCCTGCATCTTGAGGAAGGAGCAAAGATCAAGGGCTCTGACGACATCGAAAACTTCCCCCTCATCCCTTCTCGCATGGAAGGCAAGAGCATCTACTATTATGCTGCCCTTATCAATGCCTACTTCGTGAAAGGCTTTGAAATCACGGGAGCCGGTACGATCGACGGCAATGGCTACAACTATTGGATGGACTTCTGGAACAATCGAGACAGAGCCGTAGCAGCAAAACGCAAATGGACCAATCTTGAGGCTCACCGCCCAAGACTCGTCTTCCTTTGGGGTTGCAACGACTTGAAGATTTCAGGAGTAAATCTCCAGAATTCACCTTTCTGGACCACCCATTTATATATGTGTGACGATGTGCTGATCGAGAACTGCCGAATCACAGCTCCCCGTGGAGAAGTGCGTGCTCCCAGCAGCGATGCCCTTGATCTTGATGCTTGCCGCAGAGTAGTCGTAAGAGGATGCTATCTTAACTGCGACGACGACGGCGTGTGCCTCAAAGGTGGAAAAGGTGTCTACGCCAACAGGACAATGGACAATGGCATATGTGAAGACATACTCGTTGAAAACTGTGAGTTCGGAAGAAATCTTCACGGTGTCTTGACTCTTGGCAGCGAATGTGTACATGCGAAGAATGTGACTGTAAGAAACTGCAAGGTTGATATCAATGCAGCGATCCTTCGCCTCAAAATGCGCCCTGATACCTATCAAACCTACGAGAATGTTCTTGTTGAAAACATCACCGGTACATGCGGCACGGTCATGGATATGAAGCCATGGAAACAGTTCTTCACTCTTGAAGGAAGCAATGAGAAGCCATATGGAATAGTCCGCAACATCAAAATCAAAGATGTGGATGTCAATTGTAATACCCTCTGCCACATTCAGGGAAATCCTGACGACACGGTATCAAACATTCTATTCGAAAATGTCAAGGTAGAAGCAAAAGACCCATCAATCACAGTGGTGGCATATCCTGAGGTGAAATTCGAGAAAGTCACCATGAATGGCAAAACATTCAATCCGAATGCAGAACGCCTCGATCTTCCGGAAGAAAACGAATACGACAAACTATAATAACAATGAAAAAAACTTTAATTGCATTAGCTACGACAATTCTATGCTTCGGTTCGGCTATGGCAGAAGGTCTTGCCGAAAGAGCAGAAAAAGCGTGGAAAGACGTGTATCCACAGGTGGAGGCGCGTATTAAACCTCCTACTTTCAAAGACAAGGACTACAACATCCGTGATTTCATGCCGAAAACGCCAAAAGGCAAGAAAACATCAGCTCTGCCAAAAGACAAACATGGCAAAGAACTCTACACGAATGTTATCAATTCAGCAATTGTCAAGTGTAGTGCCAATGGCGGAGGACGGGTAATTGTCCCAGCCGGCACATGGCTTACGGGACCTGTAAAACTTCTCAGCAATGTGAATCTGCATCTCGAAGAAGGAGCTACACTCCTATTCACAGATGACCCACATCAATACTATCCCCTCGTGCTTACAGCATGGGAAGGCATGAACTGCTGGAACTGGAGTCCTATGGTCTATGCTTATCAGCAGGAAAACATTGCCATCACCGGCAAAGGAACTATCGATGGAGGAGCAAGCCGCGAAAACTGGTGGTCGATGGTAGGCAATGAGAAATGGGGTTGGAAAAAAGGTATGCTTTCTCAGCGTTCAGGGCGTATCATCCTTCAGGATTGGAATGAATCGGGAGTAAATCTCTTTGAACGTCGCCTTGGTTCCAACTGGGGTATGCGTCCTCAGCTTGTCAACCCTGTAGAATGTAAAAATATCCTTATCGAAGACGTGACAATGCTCCGCTCTGCATTTTGGGTGATACATCCTTTGATGTGCCAGAACGTCACAGTGCGTGGCGTACATATTCAAAACGATGGACCTAACGGCGATGGTTGCGACCCGGAGTCATGTAAAGACGTGCTTATCGAAAATTGCTACTTCGACACCGGCGATGATTGCATCGCAATCAAAAGCGGACGAAACCGCGATGGACGTGAACGTGCTATCCCAAGCGAGAACATCATCGTGCGTAATTGCCAAATGAAGAACGGCCATGGAGGCGTGGTAGTAGGCAGTGAAATCTCAGGTGGCTACAGGACACTTTTCGTAGAAAACTGCAAGATGGATAGTCCAGATCTCGAACGTGTCATACGCATCAAGACTAATACTTGCCGTGGCGGCGTCATTGAAGATATATATGTGCGCAATGTAGAAGTGGGACAATGCGATGAGGCAGTACTTAAGATCAACCTTGATTACGAGCCAAAAGAAAGCTGCAAGCGTGCTTATCCTCCGACAGTGCGAAATGTATATCTTGAGAATGTCACTTGCCAAAAGAGCAAGTATGGCATCTATATCATCGGCCTTGCTGACCAGTGTAACGTCTCTGACATTGAACTCAAGAACTGTTCGTTCAATGGAGTAGCTGATGGCAACAAGATCACAGGAGAAGTTAAGGATTTGGCACTTGAAAATGTCAAGATCAATGGCGTAGAAACTCCGTATGGAAAACCCCTCGCATATAAGATGGCACTTTCAGAAATGATGCGCAATCCAAAGAGCGAGACAATCGACGTCAACGGCGTGAAGTGGAGCTACGCAGCAGCTGTAGAACTTGAAGGCATACTTGCAGCAGCTCGCGCTTACAATGACAAGAATATGCTCGATTACTTCCTCAATTATACAGACTTCTTCGTCAACCCTGACGGAACAATCAAGGCTTTCAAGAAGGATGCATACAACATCGACAATGTAAAAGGAGGCATCGAGATTCTTCAGGCATATGACATCACCGGGGATGAAAAATATAAAAAAGCTGCTGACAATATCTACGATCAACTTCTCTCACAGCCGAGAACCAAATCAAAGAATTTCTGGCACAAGCAGATCTATCCTTGGCAGGCATGGCTCGACGGTCTGTATATGGGACAGCCATTCTATGCAGAATACGTAAACAGATATCTCAAATCTGATCCAAAACTTTGGAATGACATTGCCAATCAATTCATCACTGTAGGCAAGAAGACCTATGACCCAGCTACAGGACTCTATCGCCACGCTTGGGACGAGAAGAAGAAGCAATTCTGGGCTGATCGCAAGACCGGACAATCGGAACATGCATGGGGCCGCGCAATGGGCTGGTATATCTGGGCTATCACTGACGTACTCGAAAAGATGCCACAAGATCATCCAAAGCGTCCTGAAATGCTCAAACTTCTGAAGAGTGTAGCCGACGGCATAGTGAAATATCAGGATCCGGAATCGGGCGTATGGTATCAGGTGATGGACTCTCCCAAGCGCCAGGGCAACTACCTTGAGGCAACCGCTTCTGCAATGTTTGTATACAACCTTCTCCGCGCTGTACGTCTCGGCCTGCTAGATGAATCATATCTTGCTCCTGCCAAGAAGGGATACGAAGGCATGGTAGAGACATTCGTCAAAGAAAATGAAGATGGCACTATTTCTCTGACCAACTGCTGCGCAGTGGCAGGACTTGGGGGAGGCAACGACCAGCGTCGCAACGGTACATTCCAATATTATCTGAGTGAACCTATCCGTGACAATGACGCAAAGGGAGTTGGTCCGTTTATCCTTGCAGGTCTTGAATACGACAATCTGAAAAAGTAAACGATATGAAATTATTCAGCAGATCATTCTGCAATGGAGTACCAATGACCACCGTCGCGGCGAATTTATTCGTCGCGACGGCAATCATGTCC
>CAMWLX010000294.1 GCA_947175225.1 uncultured Porphyromonadaceae bacterium | reverse complement strand
AATCATTATATTTGCAATCTCATCAATAGAAATTGAAATGGCACGTATCAAATACCCTATAGGAATCCAGACTTTCAGAGACATAATAACTGAAGATTTCATCTACGTTGATAAGACAACTTTGGTCTATGATCTCACCGACAGGTATCGATATGTTTTTCTAAGTAGGCCTCGCCGATTTGGAAAAAGTTTGCTCGTATCTACATTAGAATCATACTTTAAAGGAGAGAAGAACCTTTTCAATGGACTTGCACTTGAATCTTTAGAACGTAAATGGATCAGCTATCCGGTCTTCAGATTCGACTTTAGCCCTGCAAATTATGTCGACGAATCTCGTCTTTCAGCACGCATTGATGGTTGTTTGAAAAGTATAGCACAAGATTATTCTTTGTCTCTTGATAGATCAGATGTTCCGGAAAATTTCGCCAGCCTAATAAAACAGGCCTACTTGAAATATGGTAAGAAGGTCGTAATATTAATCGATGAGTACGACAAACCTCTACTCGATTGTCTGCATGATCAGGATCTAAATGAAAAACTAAAGGGAGAACTTCGTGGTTTCTATTCAGTAATCAAAGCATCGGACCAATATATAAAGTTTGCTATGCTTACTGGAATCACGAAGTTTGGAAAACTTTCCATCTTCAGCGGAATGAACAATCTAAAGGATATCTCTTTGATACCTCGCTATAACGACATTTGCGGAATCTCCGAATCTGAATTCCATAGAGATTTTAGAGCATCTATAGAATCTTTCGCCGAAGAACATGATATATCCGAAGAAGAGGCATGGTCGGCATTCCGCACAAAATATGATGGCTATCACTTTGCTTCCAAAGGGGAAGGAATTTACAATCCTTTCAGTGTAATTAATGCATTCGATGATAATGAGCTTGATGATTATTGGTTTGAAAGCGGCTCTCCTTCTTATCTAATACGACTGATTGAAAAAAATAATTACCGACTGGATGCAATAGATGGTCAGAAAAGAACTAAGCTGGAACTTAGCGATATCACGGATACCAGTACAGATTTTGTTCCTCTATTGTTCCAATCAGGATACCTTACTATAAAAGGCTACAATCCTGATACATCTAAGTACCTTCTCGACTTTCCAAACAGTGAGGTTGTGACTGCATTCTGGTCTTCTCTTGCCAACCATTTTCTTAGAGGCATGGATGGACAATCGGCATTCAATCTAAAAAAATGCCTAAAAGATATAAACGAAGGAAGACCTGAAGATTTCATGATCAGCATAAAGAGCCTTTTTGCTGACACTAATTCTGAGTTAGAAAAAGATAAAGAAATCCATTTCCAGAATATGATGGCGATTGCCGCAAAAATGATGGGGCTTACTGTGCGGACGGAGATTCATTCAGCCAAAGGAAGATGCGACATGCAGATTCTTTCTTCTCGCTACGTTTATATATTCGAATTCAAGATCAACGACAGTCCGGAAGAAGCTATCAAGCAAATTCACGAAAAAGGATATGCCGTTCCATTCGAAGCCGATTCAAGGACAATCTTCTTAATAGGAGCAAATTTCTCAACAAACACCCGTACACTTGATGGCTGGATAATCGAAAAGTTATAAAATTGAGGGTCCCACAAAATGTAGGACCCTGTTTCTATTCGGAGCGCAGGTGATTTATGGGGTTGGAGCGGGCAACTCTGAGAGTATTTATAATGACTACTGTCATAATCAAGAGAAGAAGAATGATAAGGCAGCCAATCATACTAATTGGAGACAGAGATACCCGGTCAGTGAATTGCGAAAGCCAGCGCTGACCAATAATCATTGCTGCGGCCCCACCTAAAATAAGAGAAGGAAGCGCTACTTTCAAAACATCAACGCAGAAAAGCCTTACTATCTTCCACGCATCCGTTCCGTTTACTTTTCGGATTGCAATTTCCTTAGCACGGCGGTTTACCTCATCACCCACATATCCGATCAGGCCGATCAAGGCGAGCAGAATTATAGTGATTCCTACAATCATGACAGAAGTGCCGAATCGTCTAATGTCAGCACTTTTACTTGCGATTCGTGCCTTATAAGGGGTAATGTAGATATCATCGCCGTCATTAAAAGAGTCAAGCACCTTCTGGGCCGTTGAGAGATTATCGGGAGTTAGTTCTGCAAACTTTATGAAAACATTCCCCCTCGGAGCTTTGGAAGGAGAATAGACAGCTGCTCGAGTATCAACTCTATCGTTCTCAAAACCTCCTCTTCTGACATTCTTTGTTACTCCGACTATAGTAAAGTATGGAAAATCAATATTTTCAAGGGGGTGACCCGTTACAACTATTTTTTTCCCTATTATGTCTCTATCAGTCTCTCCGAAATATTTCTGAAGCACGTCAATCATTTTCTCATCTACAATAATTTCATGTATTGTAGAATCAACGTTTTCCGAAAAAGTCCTGCCCTGCACGAACTCGATTCCCATCACTTCAAATAAATCAGGATTCAAAGCCCCCATTTCCGCAATATTGACCTGATTCTCATCTTGTCCTTCTGTCCACATATTATTTCCCGAATATGGAAAGGCCGGATCTGAATCAGATGAAGATACGCCTTCTACAAATGGGAGCTTTTTTAACTCCTCTATTACTGTAGCGGTTTTTTCATCACTCATAGGATGGCGATAGAAAATCCCTATATTCTCATAATCCAGTCCTAAATCCAGATTTCCTACCATCGAATACTGACGGCCAACAAGCAAGAGCAGACACATCATCATTCCGGTTGCGAAAAACTGTACGGCAAGAAGGGTAAGCTTCCAAATGCGTCCACCATGGGAAGTCGGCCGGAATGCATGGGCTACCGGAGTTCTGCAATATATCACCGAGGGCAATACTCCCGTGATAACCATCAGTCCGAGACATATCAAAGCCTCTACACCCCAGACTTTTCCAATGGAAAACAACTGCTCGGGAGAATATCCTAAAGTATCCTTGCATAGATCCGTGAAAGAAAATGCAAGCAACAATGACAATACAAACGATACCATTAGATAGAAAACACTCTCTCCTAACATCATTCTAAATATTTTCCATTCTCCCGTGCCATAACACTTGCGAATGGCCATCTCTTTTCCACGTGACGACAGTTGACCAATGACGATAAGAAGATAGTTTAGACCTGCACAAACAAGAATTATCAAAGCAAGGAGACCCAACATCCATGACATAGTCTTGACAGATCTCTGAGTGCTGTATGAATCCTTGAGAGGACGAACCCAGATTTTATAATCCCCGATTAAGAATGCTTCTTCAGGGATTTTGGTCTTAAGATGCTCCACCATTAAAGAGCTTGTCTCATTAGGATCGCTGTTCTTATCCAGTAATGCATAGCTTTTGTAACGATCATTGCCTATAAGATTCTCGGTAGAACCTTCCCACATAAAACTTGTAGATGTAGGCATAGCGAGATATACAGCATTAGCTATTGTAGAATTAAGAGGATAATCCTTATAGATTCCTCCGATCGTAAATTTGTGAGTATCTCCCCATTCTGCAACACCAAACTGTATTCCTATAACATCTCCGCCTATTTTTTCTGCAAGGGAAAGAGGTATCATCACCTGATTTCTAACGGCAAGCACATTATGTGGATTTCCTTCCACAATCGGAGTAGACAGAACATCGAAAAGGCAAGTATCGGCAAGTGTAATATAAGGCATATCGAATTTACGTCCATCATCAAGATTAAGAATGAGTTGATCGGTTAAAACAGTAAATCTCGTTGCTTTCTGAATCTGTGGGATATGTCGCTCTATCTCGTGGGCAGTTCCTCCGGGTGTATAGTCATATTCCTTATATTCCCCATTTTCGACTACGCTTTCAGTAATTCGATATAGTCTGTCGATATTAGGGAAAAAGGAGTCATAAGTCTGCTCGAAATATATTTTCGCTACCAAAAGCATTCCCACAGTTAATCCGACCGTCAGGCAGAGTATCTTTATCAGGTTCCGACGAAGATCGGAAGTAAAAAACTTAAACATGGCATCAGATCATTTGAAGATTATCTACTATCTGACCGTCATATAGATTTATCACACGGTCAGCAACTGTGGCATCTCTGTGAGAGTGAGTCACCATCACAATCGTTGCCCCTTCTTTATGAAGTTCTGAAAGAAGTTGCATCACCTCTGCCCCATTCTTTGAGTCAAGATTACCTGTAGGCTCGTCGGCAAGAATAAGACCCGGGCGACCTACTATAGCACGAGCAATGGCTGCGCGTTGCTGTTGACCTCCTGATAATTGAGATGGATAATGCTTTGCGCGGTGAGCTATGCCCATTCGGGTCAGAGCCTCATCCACTCGCTTATTTTTTTCTTCGCGGTTCAAAGGAAGATTGTTGAGGGGAAGCATGACGTTTTCCCGCACTGTCATGGTGTCGATAAGATTGAATGACTGGAATATGAATCCTATGCGTCCCTTACGATAATCTGTGCGACCACTCTCCTTAAGCTGTGCCACTTCCTTGCCATCAAGCTTATAACTGCCGGATGTCGGATTGTCGAGTAAGCCCAAGATATTGAGAAGAGTTGATTTTCCACATCCTGATGGACCCATTATGGCTACAAACTCACCGTCTTCGATTGAAAGGGAGACGTTGTTGAGGGCTACGGTCTGAACCGTATCAGAGCGGAATACTTTTTGTAAATTTTCGATTTGGATGTTCATAGTTGTTAGTTGTCAGTTATCTGTTCAGTCATGATTTATCATGTTTCATCTTGATTTACCATGATGGATCATGAATGAGTTAAAAATTTATTTTTTAATCATTAATCTTTATTTCGTCGGCTTCTCCAAAGTCAGTGTAGGAG
>CAMWLX010000293.1 GCA_947175225.1 uncultured Porphyromonadaceae bacterium | reverse complement strand
TAATCTTCAAATTTCTCGCAAATATAGCGATTTTTTCCCATCCCTCCAAGAGTGCCAGCCACCAGTCATTCAAATAATGTCTTACATTTTCTTAAAAACCACTGTGTCTCCTATACTCCACGGAGTATATTCTATTCCGTTGGGAGTCACACACCCCACGCGGAGTGACTTTGGTGCCTTCAACACTTCAGCCGGGGATGCTTTCTCTATTACTACTACCCTAAAAGCCGGACCCTCGCTCTCAAACACGATGTCCTCATCCATCGTCACAGAGGATTTCCATGCATTGTCCGCGATTACACCAAATTCACAACCTAACGACCCGAAAATCCGAAAACCCGAAAACTCAAAAACCCCTCACCGCCCCAACGACGTGGAAAGCGAATTCTACTCCCGTTTTGTAGATCTCGTACAGGAGCGGCTCGCTGATCCCGATCTTCAGATATCGGAAATAGCCTCAGCAATGAATCTCGGACAGTTTCATTTCACGCGCAAGATTTTTGACTCTCGTCGGCGGAGTGATTAGTGAGAGGAATCCCAGGATGATTCTATGCGCCCTTTTGGCGTGTCGAGCCATCCTCTGGCATACTTTATGCGACCTGTCGGATCAGGAGTGGGATTCACCGACACCTCTCCTGCGGCATCAACCGTGATACCGAGGCATCGGGTAAGAAGCCAGTCGGCTACCGAGCCGAAAGAGTAATGATTGAAGGAGTTCATGCTGTTGTTGCTCCCGAAGCCATCTTTATCCGTATACGAATTAAGACGTTCCCACACGGCAGTGGCTCCTTGAGTCACCGGGTAAAGCCACGATGGATAATTTGTGGATGTAAGCAGCTGATATGCCACATCATCCCTGCCTATCTGCGACAGCGCAGGCATTATCCATGCCGTGCCGATAAATCCGGTCATCAAGGAATAGGGAGGACAAAGTGTACCGTCATCAGCCCGGTTCTCCCTTTCAATCGTTGCAATGAAATTCTTGCGGAAACCCGGCGAATCATAAATTCCCATAGCCAACGGCAAAGCGTAAGAACTCTGGGTATCCACTATCTGCCCCACACGACTTCCATCAAATGCCGACCATCGCGTTTTCTCCGTCGTCGGATCTACATAAGTATCCGCAAAATATCGCTTTCTCTCATCAATCAGCGTTCCATAGCGCTCCGAGTCTTCAGTAAAGCCTAAGAGGGCTGCAACATCACGCATTATACCAAGATCGTATATCAGATAGCATTCCCATAGCAACGACTTGTCGTTCTTCTCATATTCGGGACTCAACCAATCCCCCAAATCTCCCCATGCCCGGTCTTGTACTAATATCCCGGTGGAAGGCTCAATTGTCTCCCTGAAGATATATTCCATATATTTCTTCATTGCAGGATAATGCTCTGCCAAAACTGCAGTATCACGATACTGCCGATAGTATTCCCATGGCACCGTGATTCCGGCGGAACCCCACAGAAAGCCGCCGAAACCTACTCCTGTAGGCGCCACATCGGGAAACTTACCATTTTCCGCCTGACAGTCGCGTACCGACTGCAGATATTGCCTGAGCAACGGAGAGACATCTGCTATCTTAGTGGCAGTGGGCGAGAAGACAGATATGTCGCCCATCCAGCCAAGCCTTTCATTACGCTGAGGACAGTCAGTAGGGAGCGACACGAAATTGCTCATTGTCGACCACTTAACATTCTCCCACAAACGGTTGACGAGCGAATCTGAACATTCGAAATGAGCTTTAAACCCATGGACGGAACTTACCGGAATACTCTTGACTGCAGCAAGAGGAAGCGGGGAATCCAGCCCTGTTATCTCCAGATAGCGATACCCATGCAGCGTATGACGCGGAGAGAATTCCTCCGCCCCGGAGCCTGAGGCTATATACTTATCAGTACACATTGCAGCCCTCAGATTTTCCGTCATCACCATCCCTGCATTTTCCGCATATCGGGACATATCGGGATAAAGCACCTCCCCATGTCTGACAGTCACTTCCTGACCACGCTGAAGGTCCTCAAACTGAAGATAAGGCACTGCAGCCATATTCTGCCCCATATCATACACATACACCCCGGGACGGGGTTCGGACATGGAAACAGCCGTCAGTGTATCCACTGCCAGCACACGGTCGCCAAAACCGGGGTGAAACTTAACCTTATCCCAACCTCCTGCTACGGGGGCCACACTCTCATTCAATGGCAAAACGACCGTCTTCGACCAATTGCCCGGACTCTCCTTCCTTGCATCATATATCTCACCTTGAAAGAAACTGCCTACCACCAGCGGACCATCGACGGAATATTCCCAGCTTTCCGGCGAAGTCACATAGCGGTCGGAAGTGCCGTCTGTATATTCCACGTCAATCACAGCCAAGAAAGCCTGCCTGTCACCGAAGAAATTCCAATATTCCCCCATAAATGTAGAGGGTCCGCTCCACCATCCTTCTCCGAGTCTCACCCGCAGTTCATTATCGCCGGGACGCGCAGAATCAGTCAAGTCAAAAGAATGATATAGGTGGGTCTTATTGTATTGGGTAGATCCCGGAAGATAGTACTCATCATTGACCCTTTCTCCATTTAAATAGAGATCGTATATCCCTCTCGCTGTCGCATTCACCGTCACCTTCGCCAACTCTTTTTTAGGATCAATGCTAATATCAGCACGCATCTCAGGCATCGACCTCTGCAGGAATGCGAAGGATTCAGACTTATTATACGTCCCCTTTATTCTCGCTATAGCATTACGCGGATCACGGAAATTGCTTACGGTGATATCACGAATCTCAGCACGGCTTCCGTCTGGAATCTCTACCGCGACCTTCCCCAATACAGGGAAGGCAATATAGTCGCCACCATTGCCAAGCGGATTCACACCCTTATAGCCGACTTTCTTTCCATTGACGAAAAAATCCAGATGTCCATAATTGACGGCAATCTCGATACTGTCGTTGATATGACGGAAATTATCCACCGGCATTGCCACTAATGGTATGTCGGGATTGTCTGCCGGAGTGTAACCGCTCCTGAAAAGCTTGAGGGAATCCCCTTCTACCTGAAGACGCAAGTATGACTCACCCAAGCCATTCTTCAGACCATAGACATTCTTATTAGGATCCATAAGGCGACGATCATCAATGCCAAACAACAACGAAGCACTGTTTCCGGCAGGCATATCAAGATTAAAACCAATCCTGAACACTGACAGATAATCAGGATATATCGGCATGGAATCAGCCTCAACCGAAATCCACTCCGCACCTTCAAAAGGATTTTGGGCAACGGAATTACCGGCATAAGAATTCTGAGACATTCCACCGAAAACACCTACGGCAAACAAGACACCCCATCCAAAAGCACATTTTTTTTTATTCATAACAAACCCCGTTTTATATCATCAATTATCATCGGAATAATATGTATCAATGATTCTCTGAAGATCCTTTTCAGAAGGCAGAATATCGCTCAAGTGCTTGCCAAGTTTGTATTCAGCCACTCCAAGTGGCTGAGTCATACCTCTAAACGACCACTCCACCATAGTATTGTCTTTTGACTTACAGATGAGCAGTCCGATGGAAGGATTGTCATCTTCTTGACGAAGTAATTCATCGGCAGCTGATACATAAAAGTTCAACTTACCAACAAACTCCGGCATGAATGGAACCACCTTTAATTCACAGACTATAAATGCCTTAATCTTGTAGTTGTAAAAGATCATATCTGGCATAAAAACCTGTCCTCCGGGCATCTTCAGTTCCATCTGACGACCAACGTATGCGAAACCCTGTCCGAGTTCGAGAAGAAAACGGGTGATGTCGTGTGCAAGGGCATCCTCAAGATCTCGCTCTGATTTGATTTTACTGTCAAGGAAGCTCAGGTCATAAGGACTCTTCAGGATAGCCTTTGCCAGCCCGCTGTAGGGAGCAGGTAATTTCTCATCGAAGTTTGTGATAGCTTTGCCTTGTTTCTGATATAGATCATCATCCATCTCAGTTTCCAACTCAAAGCGGCTCCATCCATTCTCTATAGTCTTGTCGATATAAAATAGGGCTTCCTGGACGGATTCGCTATGCGTGAATATATAGACATGATGCATCCATGGAACTTGTCCAAATTCAACTGGCATCGAAGAATCGTCACCAAGCTGATGACGAAATTCTTCAACAGCTTGTTGAAGATTATTCTCTATGAAATCGTCAGCAAGTTGCTGACGATTTTTATCTAATTGATTATAAAAGTCATACCAACGTTTAGCATATTTTATGTTGGTAGCTGAGAAGCCTGTCTGGTTGGGGAATTCGGCTTTCAAATCAAGGCTGAGACAGTCGAAGAAAGCACTGCCGTATTTTGCATGTTTGTAAAGTTCGGAGACATCACGACCCATCTCCCAATAGAATTCAAGCATTTCCGTATTGACTTTTACGGCAGCTTTGATCTGGGAACGACGGAATCGTTCCTTAAGGTTCTTAAGCAGTTGAGCATACTCTTTGCCGGACACTATCGGGTCGCGTTTTACAAAAGCTGGATTCTTCTCTGATTTTGCCATGACGATATTTCTTCATTCCAATACTTATACAGGTCTTTACTCTGGAGTACAAAAGTAATGAAAATTTGTATGCAATCCAAATTCCTGATTCTGTCAGCTAAACATAATATCTACGAAGTTCGACAGCATAGCGAAAATCAGATCTTCAATGAGAATAATTTTAACATTAATTTGCATAAATGACCACTAAATTGAAATTATCTCATAACAAATAGGAGATAATTTCAGTTTCGTGGTCATTTCATTTGGATAATTCAATATAAACACTTATTTTTGCAACAAAATTTAATAATGACATGAAC
>CAMWLX010000292.1 GCA_947175225.1 uncultured Porphyromonadaceae bacterium | reverse complement strand
TATCGTTGGGACAAGGCAACTCCCATTTCATCCGCCCCTTGGACGGGGATATCCGCGACACACGCACACGCACCCAGAGTTTCAATATCAACTACTCTCCCGGCGTCAGCATAATGATGATGAAAAATGCCGCATTCAACCTCTCATTCGGCATCTTCGGTTTTCATCTCAAAGATGAAAAACAATGGGAAAACGGTGAAGAGTCAGGAAGCCGCTTCACAAGTGGCATCAATTTCCGATTCAACCTTTTCAACATCAATTTCGGAGTATCAATCATAATATGAAAAACACATGAGAAAAGTAATCCGCAATATATCAGTCTTTGCCTGCGCAGTGGCTTTTTTAGCGACTGCGGGCTGCATACATAATGATCTCCCCTACCCCAAAATACCCCAAAATATCCTCTCCATCGCTGCCAAGGGGGAACTCAAAGCTGCACGCATAGACACCACAGACTATACTGTCAATATCACTCTCGATGAGGAAGTCGACATTCAAGCCGTACAATTCACAGAGTTTACATACTCTCCAAAAGCAGAGTGCAATAAAAATCTCCTTGAAGGCACTTGGGACCTCTCTGTCCCAATGACTGTGGAATTGACCCTATATCAAAGCTACCAATGGATAATCTCTGCCGAACAGAATATCGAACGCTACTTCACCGTAGCAGGACAGATAGGCGAGACAGTGATAGATGCAGTCGGACGCAGGATTATAGTCAATGTGCCGGAAAAAGCTGATCTATCTAAAATGGAAGTGACATCAATCAAGCTTGGTCCAAGGAATATCACATCACTCGTGCCGGAATGCAAGACAGGGTCGATCATCGATCTATCATCTCCAATGAAAATCGACGCAACCGCCTGGGGAAGGACAGAAGACTGGACTATCTATGCTCAGAGGACAGAGGCTGTAGTGGCCACTACGGCAGTGGATCCTTGGAGTATGGTGGTATGGGCTTATGGAGAAGGTCCGGCAGAGGCTCAAAACTATTTCGAATATTGCGAAGATGGATCTTCTACTTGGATTCGTGTGCCTGATTCCGAAACGACATCAAAAGATGGTGCCTTCAGCTGCTGCATCAAGCATCTTAAACCTTTGACCAGCTATAAAGTGCGAGCTTGCAGCAACGACAATAAAGGGAATGAAATCACCGTCACCACCCAAGCTACCCAAGATCTACCAAATGGAGACTTTGAGCAATGGTGGCTCAACGGCAAGATCTGGTGTCCTTGGGCGGAAGGTGAAGAACAATGGAACGCTGGAAGCCGATTCTGGGATACCGGAAACACCGGAGCTGCCACTTTGGGCGAAAGCAATGTGAAGCCATCTGATTATGTCCCTTCCGGTCTTTCCGGAAAATCTGCCGAACTGAAAACTGAGTTTAAAGGAATAGCAGGGATTGGAAAACTGGCAGCCGGATCTATATATACAGGTACTTTCAAGAAAGTGGATGGCACCAATGGAATTCTTGACTTCGGAAGACAATGGAACCTCCGTCCTACTAAGTTGAGAGGTTACTATCAGTACACTACGGGCGACATCAATTATGCAAGCGCTGATTTGGCTGTCTTGAAAGGGAGACCGGACACTTGCTCCATCTACATCGCCATGACTGACTGGACCGCTCCTTACGAGATACGCACCAATCCCAAGAACCGCCAACTCTTCGACAAGGATGCAAGCTACGTCATAGGATATGGACAACTCGAGCGAAGCACATCAATGGATTCTTATGAGGAATTCGAGATAAAACTTGATTACAGAAGCACTTCCGTCATGCCTTCCTATATCATGATTACCTGCGCCTCATCTAAATATGGCGACTACTTTACCGGCTCCACATCCTCTGTCTTGTACGTAGACCAGCTATCACTCGACTACGACTACTGACGACTATTCCGACAGAGAAAGCTGATGGTGACAGAATCATATCTATAGGGGTTATTGAACTTTTATGCTTCTTAAAGTGTCTAAACACTATATAACTCCTTCTAAAATTAAAATTATGAAAAAGACAAACATTATTAAGATGGCGATTGCTGCCATTGCTCTCTCTTTCTCTTGCGGCGCTTTCGCCGAACCCACACCTCAACCAGACCTTAAGGACCTCCTTGGAAATGCAGGCAGCGTGCTTAACGGCGCTGGAGGAGCATTAGGCAACGTTTTAGAAGGAGTCTTCACCAAGACCGATCTTACTGTTGCAGATATTGCTGGAGAATGGACCTCAACCGGCTCCGCTGTAAGTTTCCAAAGCGACAATTTCCTTAAGAAGGCAGGTGGCTCAGCAGCTGCCGGAGCCGTAGAAAGCAAACTGGATGACTACTACAAGAAATTCGGACTCACAGGAGCTGTGCTCGACATAGACAAGGAGGGGAACTTCACTCTTACAATCAAGAAACTCCCTATCAAAGGCACTCTTGAAGTGAAGAGCAAAGGCGTATTCAAATTCAACTTCAACGCGGGCGGACTTATGAAGCTCGGAAGCATGGATGCCTATGTAGAAAAAACTCCTTCAGGACTCAATGTGATGTTTGATGCCGACAAGATCAAGAAGATAATGACATTGGCAGCCTCAATCAGCGGAAGCAAGATGGTCTCTACAGCCGACCAGCTCCTCAAGCAGTATGACGGCATATGCATAGGCTTCAAGATGAAAGGGGCAAGCACAAACGGCTCTACAACAGAAGGAACCACCAACTCTGCTGTAGACGCCCTCAAAGGTATCTTTGGCAAATAATCAAAGCTTATAATCACAAAGCAGGGACGCACGACCCATGCGTCCTTATCCAATGGATTAGCTCTTCTCAATTAAAAAATCTCAATTAAAAATCACGAAAAATGTTTTCCGGCATCGTAGAAGAAGCAGCCGAAGTGGTTCGCATTGAAAAAGACGGCTCAAATATCAACATCACAATGAAATGTTCATTCACGGATGAACTGAAAATCGACCAATCTGTAGCCCACAACGGAGTCTGCCTTACAGTGGTCAGCCTTAACTCCGACGGCACTTACACAGTGACCGCAGTGCAAGAGACCCTCGACCGATCTAATTTAGGAGATCTCAAGCCCGGCTCACTCGTCAACCTTGAACGGTCGATGATAATGAATGGGCGTCTCGACGGACACATAGTGCAAGGCCATGTAGACACCACTGCAATATGCACCGGAGTCGAACCACTTGACGGAAGCTGGTATTACTCATTTAAATATGACTTCCGTCCGGAACTGGCAGCAAAAGGATATGTCACAGTCGAAAAGGGATCTATCACCGTCAACGGAGTTTCGCTGACTGTATGCGACTCTGAAGCCGACAATTTCAGAGTGGCAATCATCCCTTACACCCACGACAACACCAACTTCAAGCAAATTGAAGAAGGCACCAAAGTCAATCTCGAATTTGACATCATCGGAAAATACATAGCCCGAATCTCAGCTCTCTCATAAATTGTCGGCTTGCCATATCCCGACAACTTGACATAACGCCCCCCAACAACATGAAAGCGATACTTCTCCCCCCGGATTCTTCAGGCAACTCTATGCAGCAACGCCCCCGACGACCTTCAAGACTCTATACCCTTCTTGGCGGAAACGGCAGTGGCAAATCGCTTTTCATGCACGAAATCGCAAAATTAAATGCTGAAGACTCCTATTTTGTCTCAGCCGTGACCGGAGGAATGCCGAGCAGAGTGACCGGGTCGCTTTCTAAACTTATGGCCGTGCTATCTCTTGAAGAAGAGATAGCGCGGTTTCGCGTTCTTAAATCCATATGGGAAGAGACATTTCCCGGCAACAGGATAGACATAGAAAATGGGAAACATCGGATAAGAAACAGATCAGGGAAAGACTCCATCAGCATCAGAAACCTCGGCCGTGGAGAAAAGACAGCCCTATACTATATCGCTGCTGTCTTGCTTGCACCTCAAAGTGCCCTTATCCTCGTAGACTCTCCTACCTTATTTCTTCACCCGACAGCTGTAGGGATACTTTGGGACCGAATAGAACGTGCAAGATCTGACTGCCGATTCATCTACGACACCTACGATGCTAACTTCGCATCTATCCAAACACAGACCCGCCGCACCGCAATCTGGATAAAAGACTATAACGCAGCCGATCATTCTTGGCGCTATCAGATCATAGCTGACGGAGAACTACCCGACGAGATATTCTTGCAGATGATGGGTAGCCGCAGACCTATCCTATTCACTGAAGGAGACACTTCACACAGCATAGACATGCGCCTTTACAGTGTAGTTTTCCCTGAATTTACAGTAAAGCCTCTGGGGAGTTGCGACAAAGTGATAGAATCCACACGCACGATGCAGTCTCTCCGCACTATGCACCGCATAGAAAGCTACGGACTCGTAGACCGCGACCGCCGCAGCGATCAAGAAGTGGAATACCTTCGTGCAAAACATATCCTCGTGCCGGAAGTGGCTGAAATAGAAAATATCTTCCTTTCGCCCGGGGTCATCACGACGATGGCTGAAATCCGCGACCGCAACCCTAAGAAGATACTTAAGGCTGTGCGCCAGGAAGTGATGCAAAAATTCGAGCAGATGCTTGAAAGCCAAGCCCTCCAGCATACCCGCCACCGCATGAAGCGCGACGTAGAGCGAAAGATCGATGCCAGGTTCACCTGCATCACGGCCCTTGAACTCCACATCAAAAGCCTAATAAAGAAACTCAAACCACGCGAGACCTACGACCAAATTCTTGCTGAATTCCGTAAAATGTCTCGCAGCGGTGATTATGAAGGGGTATTGAAAGTCTTCAACCATAAGCCAATGTTCACCGGCAGCTGTGTGGCAAAAAGCCTTGGATTCTCCAACGTAGATGATTACGTCGCAGGAGTGATCACAGCTATGAAGC
>CAMWLX010000291.1 GCA_947175225.1 uncultured Porphyromonadaceae bacterium | reverse complement strand
GCGCTAACTACATTGCTTGACGCCGTAAATTGGTCTTAATTTAGTGACATTGCATCTAATCAATAAAGCGACTTCAAGGCATAGCCTGAAGCCGCTTTGATGTAGGGTGAAGGAAAAAGCTTATTCCTGCGGAATTAATTATTCCTTATATTTCTTGATGATGAGAGCAGCGTTATGTCCGCCAAATCCGAATGTATTGGAGAGAGCGGCGTTGATCTCACGTTCCTGAGCCTTGTTGAAGGTCCAGTTCATGTCATAGTCGATTTCCGGATCGTTGTCTCCTTCTTCATGGTTGATTGTAGGAGGCACGATATTGTCAGTGACAGCCTTGACTGTAAAGATAGCCTCAAGGGCGCCTGCAGCCCCCAAGAGATGGCCTGTCATAGACTTAGTGGAGCTCAGATTGAGCTTATAGGCATGGTCGCCAAAGACTTTCTTGACAGCCTTAGCCTCGCTTACGTCGCCAACCGGAGTAGATGTGCCGTGAAGGTTGATATAGTCAATGTCTTCCGGCTTCATGCCGGCATCTCTGAGAGCGTTCTCCATGACGAGTGTAGCTCCGAGACCCTCCGGATGAGTAGCAGTGATGTGGTAAGCGTCAGCGCTCAGGCCGCCACCAGCAATTTCTGCATAAATCTTGGCTCCGCGAGCCTTTGCATGCTCGAGTTCTTCAAGCACGAGAGCAGCAGCGCCTTCGCCAATGACGAAACCGTCGCGAGATCCACTCATAGGGCGGGAAGCCTTAGATGGCTCGTCATTGCGGGTAGAGAGAGCCTTCATTGAATTGAAGCCTCCTACGCCTGCAGGGTAGACAGCAGCTTCCGCCCCTCCGGCCACGATGGCATCAGCCATTCCGAGTCGGATATAGTTGAAAGCGTCGATCAGTGCATTGTTGGAAGAAGCGCAAGCCGATACAGTAGCGAAATTCGGACCGCGGAAACCGTGGTCGATAGAGATCTGCCCGGCAGCGATGTCAGCTATCATCTTTGGAATAAAGAAAGGATTGTATTTCGGACCATTCTCCTTATTCATCGCATAATATCCGGCTTCCTCCTCAAAAGTGTGAAGGCCGCCGATACCAGCTGCAAAAATAACGCCGATGCGGTTTTTGTCAAGATTTTCGTCTTCAAGGCCGGCATCCTGAATTGCCTCGTTTGCTGCTGTAATTGCATACATGGCATAGAGGTCAAGCTGGCGCGCTTTCTTACGGTCGAAATGGTCGGCCGGATTGAAATCCTTCACTTCGCAAGCAAACTGAGTCTTGAAGAGGGAGGCGTCAAAATGGGTGATAGGGCCAGCACCGCTGACACCTTTCTTGGCGTTTTCCCAAGCGGTCGCAACGTTGTTGCCGATGGGAGTGAGGGCTCCGAGGCCCGTAATTACAACTCTTTTTAATTCCATATTATTCGCAAGATACGTCCTCAAGATCGGGTTTCCTCCTCTGCTGAGGAAGGAAACCATTTATCTTGAGAGAATAGTGGTGTTGTCGTGATTAAACGTGAGCCTCGATATAATCGATAGCGTCACCTACAGTAGAGATCTTCTCAGCGTCCTCGTCTGGAATTGTGATTCCGAACACTTTCTCGAATTCCATGATGAGTTCTACGGTGTCGAGTGAATCAGCGCCGAGGTCAGTGCTGAATCCTGCTTCCGGTGTTACTTCGTTCTCGTCTACTGTGAGCTTCTCGACGATGATTGCCTTTACTCTGTTTTCGATATCAGACATAATCTTTATAGTTTTGAGTTAGAAAAATTATATAGTTGTCGTTTTTAGACTGCAAAACTAATTAAAAAATTTTAAATAGAGAAATTTTTTGCACATATTTTTGATGTATGTGCATAATTTTTGGCTATTTTTGCTTGAAATCTCACTATTTTTTCTTTTTCGAATGAAAAGTCGACATTATTTCACTGTCCAGGTGTCCATAGTCTTCAAGACCATGTCGCGCAGCGAAGAGTAATTTTTCTTGGCTTTGACCTCTTGCAGCTGGGCTGCCACTTCCGACTCATAAGTAGGAGCTGCGTAGTCGCGTATCACTCCGAGGGCAAGCGGAAGGTCGCGGCCATCCATCATGGCGAGTTGCTGCTGCAAGAAGTTGCTCTCGCAGTGTGCATCATGGGTAAGAACGTCGTCGATGGTGTAGCCGTCTTCTCCAATGGTCACAGCCTTTACATTAAATCCATCCTGCACAAGCCCTTTATCATGATTTTTGCCAAAAATCATCTTCTCTCCGTGGCGAAGGTAGATGGTATGCTCATCGCGCACCTCCTTGTCTACAATATTTGCATGAATCCCATTGTTGAAGATCACGCAGTTTTGGAGGATTTCCACTACAGATGCTCCTTTATGTCGGGCAGCAGCTTCCATTACGTCGACACTGATGTCAAGGCCAACGTCGAATGATCGGGCAAAGAAGTTTCCGCGAGCTCCGAAGCAAAGTTCAGCCGGGATAAACGGATCTTCCGTTGTGCCGTAAGGACTGGATTTGGAGATGGTGCCTCGGTCAGATGTCGGGCTATACTGTCCTTTTGTAAGGCCGTAGATCTTATTGTTAAGGAGCAGCATATTGATGTCGATATTGCGGCGCACGGCATGGATGAAATGGTTGCCTCCGATAGCAAGGCCGTCGCCATCGCCTGAGATTTGCCACACAGTGAGTTCCGGGCGAGAGGTCTTTACGCCAGTAGCGATAGCAGCAGCCCGTCCATGGATGGTGTGCATGCCATAAGTGTTCATATAATAGGGAAGGCGAGAAGAGCAGCCTATGCCGCTGACCACGACCGTATCCTTAGGAGCGATCCCAACTCGGGCCATTGCCTTATGAAGGGTATTGAGAATTGCATGGTCTCCACATCCGGGACACCAGCGTACGCTTGCCCCATTCTTATAGTCGCCCGGGGCGAAAATGCAGTTGTTGTTTTCCATTGTCTCCGGATTATAATTCGTTCATATGCTTGAGGGCTCCCTCTACGATTTCTGAAACCATAAATGGCTGCCCTTCGATCTTGTTGATTCTCTTGATCTCAACTCCAGGAAGCTTCTGCTGCAGATAATCGGCAAACATTCCTGTGTTGAGTTCTGCAACTATGACATTCTTATATTTCTTGATTTCATCAAGGGCATTGGCAGGGAGCGGATTAATGTATCTGAACTGTGCGAGAGCCACGGGATGACCTTCCTTATTGAGTTCTTCACAAGCTGTCAGCATATGTCCGTAGGTGCCGCCCCATCCGATAAGGAGTGTGTCGGCATCCGGATTGCCCTGAATCTGAAGCAAAGGAATGTCACCGGCGATATTGGCTACTTTCCGGCGGCGTGTCATCACCATTTTCTCATGGTTGGCGCCGTCGGTAGAAATCACACTTGTGATGGCATCTTTCTCCAAGCCACCTACACGGTGCATAGCTCCTTCAGTGCCCGGAATTGCCCAGTAGCGCACGAGGTTCTCGGCATTGCGCATATAGGGAGTCCATCCGGCGTCCACCATTTCCTTGCTTACGTAAGGAACCTTGATGGCAGGATAATCCTCTTCCTCCGGCACTCGCCATGCGCTTGAACCATTGGCAATGAATGCATCTGTGAGTAGGATTACGGGAGTCATGTGTTCAAGAGCAATTCTGGCTGCCTCGAATGCCATAGTGAAGCAATCTGTAGGGCTGGCTGCCGCTACGACGCAAAGAGGCGACTCACCGTTGCGTCCGTAAAGAGCCTGCATGAGGTCGGTCTGTTCAGTCTTGGTAGGAAGTCCGGTCGATGGACCGCCGCGCTGCACGTCGATCACTACGAGAGGAAGCTCAGCCATCACAGCGAGCCCTATTCCCTCACTCTTGAGAGCCAAGCCGGGTCCTGAAGTGGAAGTGACAGCAAGATTTCCTGCATATGATGCTCCAATAGCCGAGCATACACCGGCGATTTCATCTTCCATCTGGCATGCCTTCACTCCGAGATCTTTGCGCTTTGCAAGTTCATGTAGGATATCAGTAGCCGGAGTGATCGGATAGCTGCCGAGGAAGAGAGGGAGTCCGCTCTTCTCAGAGGCCATTATGAGTCCCCACGCAGTGGCAGTGTTGCCATTGACATCGGTATAGACACCGGGCTTCACAGCCTCAGTCTCTATGCGGTAGGTAGGCATTGAAGCATGGGTGTTATGTCCATAGTCCCATCCTGCTTGCACCACTTTCGCATTTGCTTCATACACTCCCGGCTTCTTGGCGAATTTTGTCTGAAGTTTATGCAGCACGCTTTCTACCGGGCGGTCGAAGAGCCAGCATACCATGCCGAGCGCAAGCATGTTCTTACACTTCATCATAGCCTTCTGATCCATGCCGGAATCAGCAAGTGCTGATTTAAGGATCGTGGTCATTGGCACGAGCATGATATGGTCAGGGTCAATGCCAAGTTCAGTTATAGGATCATCAGTAGCATACTCAGCCTTCTTGAGGTCGGCAGGACGGAAAGTGTCGCTGTCACAGATGATGATGCCTCCTTTCTTAAGATAGCGAAGGTTGGTCTTGAGTGCAGCCGGATTCATAGCAACAAGCACATCAGCGGCATCTCCGGGGGTATGCACCCCTTTTCCAATGTGAACTTGGAAACCGCTCACACCGCTAAGCGAACCTTGCGGGGCTCGTATTTCAGCCGGGTAGTCAGGGAAAGTGGAAATAGTGTTTCCCTCTCCGGCACTGACATTGGAGAATATATTGCCGGCAAGCTGCATGCCATCGCCGGAATCTCCTGAAAATCTTACCACCACGCTATCTTTCGTGATGATGTCTGTGTTGGGCAACATATTGAAGTTGTTTAAACTTATTTACGAATTAAAAAATATACAATGAAGAGTTAAACCAAAAATTCTTTTTATTAATCTTCCGCCAT
>CAMWLX010000290.1 GCA_947175225.1 uncultured Porphyromonadaceae bacterium | reverse complement strand
AATTTGTATATTTGCAACATGGAACGCGACTCTTAACAAGTTGCAAACACTTAACACTATCAAAATGACCTAATACATGAAAACAAAGAAACTATTATTGGGTGATGAAGCTTTCGCATTGGGAGCGATCAATGCGGGAATGAGTGGTGCGTACGGATATCCCGGTACTCCATCTACTGAGATAATGGAATTCGTACAGACTAATTCTATATCAAAAGAAAGAGGTCTTCATTCGCACTGGTCGAGCAACGAAAAGACAGCCTATGAAGAAGCTTTAGGTATGTCTTATGCCGGAAAACGATCTATAGTCACAATGAAGCATGTCGGACTGAATGCATCAGCCGACGCTTTTGTGAATTCAGGGATGACCGGAGCAAATGGAGGTATGCTAGTGGCTGTAGCCGATGATCCTTCAATGCATTCTTCACAAAATGAACAAGATTCACGTTTTTACGGAGAATTTGCATTCATACCTATACTCGAACCATCCAACCAACAAGAAGCCTACGACATGGCTGAATATGGATTCAATCTATCTGAGAAGTTTGAAATTCCGGTCATCATCAGATTCGTGACTCGGCTGAGCCATTCAAGAGCTACAGTGGATGTAGATACTGAAGCAATCCCTGAAAACAGTATCCATTTCCCAAAGGATGGCAAGAGATGGGTTCTTATGCCGGGTAATTCCAGGATTCGCTATAAAGAGCTAATAAAAGTATATGACAACCTGGAGAAGGAATCTGACAACTCCCCATACAATGTATATACTCCAAGTACTGATCATTCTCTTGGTATTATTGTCAGCGGTATAGCAGCAAACTATCTGCAAGAACTTTTCCCCGATGGATGCCCCTTCCCAACAGTAAAAATATCACAGTATCCTCTTCCAAAAGCAATGCTTAGAAGACTCGCAAAGGAATGCAAGGAAATACTCGTGATTGAGGAAGGGCAACCATATATTGAGAAAGCGATGCGTAGCATAATGGATTCCCCAATCAAAATATATGGCAAACTTGACAATTCATTAGTTCGCACAGGAGAATTAAATCCCGACCAAATTAAGGAATGCCTTCTGAAAATCAGACCGGAACTTGATGCTATCAAGAGTGGAGAAATTAGAGAGTCATGCGACATTATAGTAGCTCGTCCGCCATCGCTTTGCAAGGGGTGCGGCCACAGAGATGTCTATCAAGCACTCAATGAGGTCCTTGCAGCATATGAAGATGCGCGAGTGTTTGGCGATATCGGTTGCTACACTTTGGGATATCTTGCTCCATTCAAGGCATTACATACTGTGCTTGATATGGGAGCTTCAATAACGATGGCAAAGGGTGCTTCAGAAGCAGGTGTTCATCCATCAGTGGCTGTCATAGGAGATTCCACCTTCACTCATTCAGGCTTATCCGGATTGCTGGATGTCATAAATGAAGACAGTAATATCCTCGTGATAATCTCAGACAACCTGACAACAGGAATGACAGGGGGACAAGATTCACAAGGCACCGGAAAAATTGAAAATATATGCCTCGGACTTGGAGTAGATCCAGAACATCTGCATACAATAGATTCTCTTCCTAAGAATCATGACCAAATGGTAGAGCTTTTTAAGAAAGCAATTGACCATAAAGGCCTTTCGGTGATAGTGTCACGAAGAGAATGTATTCAGACGGCACGTCGGCATGGCGCACATCGCGGTCCTAAGACTTAATAGTTTAATAGTCTGATTGTATTATAGTATTGTCTACATAAAAAAGTAATTACCGTGAAAATAGATATAGTACTTGCAGGAGTAGGAGGACAGGGAATATTAAGTGTTGCCACTATCCTTGGCGTGGCAGCTCTTCAGGAGGGACTTAATATAAAGCAAGCCGAAGTGCACGGAATGAGTCAACGAGGAGGCGATGTGCAATCAACATTAAGAATTTCATCAAAACCTATTCATTCCGACCTTATCCCTTATGGCAAAGCAGACCTTATTGTCAGCCTTGAACCCATGGAAGCATTAAGATACTTACCTTTGCTTTCCCCAGAGGGATGGATTGTCTCTTCTTCTGCTCCTTTTGTGAATATTCCTAATTATCCTGATATGAAAGAGATTGAAAATAATCTTTCAAAAGCAGGAAATGTGATTTTATTCGATATGGAAAAGATGGCAAAGGAAGTGGCATCTCCTCGATCAAGCAATATGGTGCTTCTTGGAGCAGCTTCACACTTCATTGAAATTACTTCAGATAAAATTGAAGATGCTATCAGAAAGGTCTTCTCATCAAAAGGTGAAGCAGTCGTGGAAGCTAATCTGAAGGCTTTCCGTGCCGGACGCGAAAAGGCTGATTCTTTTATAGCAAAGTAATCATTAAACGAATCTTTATGTTTCCATTATCGCAAGACATATTATCAAAAAAAGCTTCCGAATTAGGGATCATAGATATCTCGACAGCTACTATAAGACAAATAGTAGCACTCTCTGTAGCTCTTGAACAGGAAGCTAATGAGAAATTCGTACATCTGGAACTTGGCAATCCGGGATTGCCAGCATCTTCTTTCGGTATTGAAGCAGAAATAGCAGCCCTTAAAGCCGGAGTTGCAAATAAATATCCTGCTATCAACGGTATTCCAGAATTGAAAAAAGCCGGTTCCAGATTCGTGAAGGCTTTCATGGATATTGATATTCCGGAGAAAGCAATTGTTCCTACAGTCGGATCAATGCAAGCAAGTTTTACATTGCAGCTTCTACTGTGCCAAAGAATACCAGGACGAGATACTATTCTCTTTTTCAATCCGGGATTCCCAGCACAAAGACATCAGGCTAAAGTGCTCGGGCTTGGCATCGAGCAATTTGACATATATGATTACAGAGGAAAGGCTCTGGAGGAAAAGCTTGAGCAAATTCTCTCGAAAGGGAATATCACAGCTATGCTTTACTCCAATCCAAACAATCCTTCCTGGATAAATCTAACGAAAGAAGAATTGGAAATAGTCGGAAGAATGGCTACCAAGTATGACGTTATCGTAATTGAAGACCTTGCATATATGGGAATGGACTTCCGAACTGATTTCAGTCATCCTTTTGAACCACCTTATATTCCGACTGTAGGCAGATATACCGACAATTTTATTATGCTCGTTTCAGGATCTAAGATCTTCAGTTACGCCGGTCAGCGCATAGCAATTGTGGCAATGAGCAAATATGTCTATGACCGCCAATATGAATTCTTCACCCAATTTTATGAGATGCCGGCATTCGGCGATGCCTACGTATTTGGAGTGCTTTATACGGCAAGTTCAGGCACCACACATTCTGCTCAGCATGCCCTTGCTGCTATGATGAATGCAGCTTGCGATAATAAACTGGATTTCGTCAAAGAGACATCGGAATATGGCAGAAGAGCAGAAAAGATGAAGAAATGCTTTACCGACAACGGATTCCATATAGTCTATGACAAAGATGGCGACTGCCCTATTTCAGATGGCTTCTTCTTCACTGCCGGATTCGGCGACATGGATGGGAAGACATTACAAGAGGAGCTTCTAAGACATGGCATTTCAGCCATAACTCTTTCCTCAACCGGATCAGAACAGGAAGGGGTCAGGATTTGTGTGTCTACGCTCTCGAAAGATAATGATTTTGAAATTTTGGACCAAAGGTTAAAGGCTTTTAAGAATGAACATTAACCCACATTATATGACTGCAGAAGAAGCGGTCAGACTGATTGAAAACGGCGATCACGTCTTTATCCAAGGCAGCACTTCCACTCCGGAAGTGCTTTGCCGTGCTTTAGCTGACAGAGGAAACGAACTTAAAAACGTCACTCTTTACTCGGCCTTTGCTGTCTGCAAAGGGGAAGCACCGTATTGCAGAAAAGAGTATCTTGACGCATTCAATGTTAAAAGTTTTTTCGTCTCAAACGGGGTCAGACGCTGGATTCAGGAGGGGTATGGAAGTACTATTCCTCGATTTTTAGGGGAAGTGCCGGCATTGATGAGAGATGGCACGTGCCGAATAGATGTCGCCCTGCTCAACTGCTCTATGCCGAATGAAGATGGGTTTGTAAGTTTTGGCGTGTCAGCTGATCTTGCCACAGCAGCAGTGGAATGCGCTGATAGAGTCATAGCCCAAATCAATTCTCATATGCCCTTCAGTTATGGCGATCCTGTGATCCACATCGACAAATTATCGGCTGCAGTCATGGCAGATGATCCTCTGGTAGAAGTGCCAACTGCAATTCCTACAGAAGACGAAATAAAGATTGGCAATTATATAGCTGAATTAATACCAGATGGTGCGACACTTCAGATAGGTGTCGGAGGTATTCCAAATGCAGTCATCAGAGCATTACATGGCCATAGGCACCTTGGACTTCATACAGAGGCAATGACCGACGGAGTGCTACCGTTGCTCGAAAATGGAATAATAGACAACAGCTTGAAGAAAATTATGCCAGGAAAATCTGTGGCATCGCTTGCACTTGGATCACGTAAACTTTACGACTATATAGACGGCAACAAGGATATCATTTTCAAAGATGTGGCTTGGACCAATAATCCATATGTGATAGCTCAGAATCCTCGTGTAGTAAGCATCAATTCTTGTCTTGAAATTGACCTTACAGGGCAGATTTGCGCTGACTCTATCGGCACTAAGATATTCTCAGGCATTGGAGGACAACATGACTTTGTCTACGGATCCCAATTATCGGAAGGGGGAATGTCATTTCTTGCCATGCTATCAAAGACTAACAAGGGTTTGAACAAAATTAAGTCAGTCCTGACGGAGGGAGCCGGTGTAGTCACGACTCGTTTTCAGACCAATTATGTAGTGACAGAATATGGTGCAGTTGACCTTCGAGGGAAAGATCTTGCCCAACGAGCAAAACTACTGATATCGATTGCCGCTCCGGAATTC
>CAMWLX010000289.1 GCA_947175225.1 uncultured Porphyromonadaceae bacterium | reverse complement strand
CATATTTTGCCCAGTGGCCTGAAGTCACGTAGAGAGCCTTGTTGCCGATATGCGGTGTTATTACCTGCAGATAGCCATACTCTTTCTGGATCTTGCGGAGGAACTGCTCAAGACGGTCGCGAAGTGCTGCACCCTTCGGAAGCCATAGCGGCAGGCCTTGTCCAACTCT
Organism: uncultured Porphyromonadaceae bacterium; assembly: GCA_947175225.1. Taxonomy (GTDB): domain Bacteria; phylum Bacteroidota; class Bacteroidia; order Bacteroidales; family Muribaculaceae; genus Lepagella. The sequence continues at coordinate 4,742 of CAMWLX010000289.1, read as the reverse complement.
CGGAGAGAAAGCAAAGAGTTCCATTTCCTTTCCAAGCTTGCGGTGGTCGCGTTTCTTAGCTTCTTCAAGGAGTGCAAGATACTCATCAAGCATTTTTTTCTTTGGGAAAGAGATGCCGTATACGCGTACGAGCTGATCTCTCTTTTCGTCGCCTCTCCAGTATGCTCCGGCAAGCGAGAGAATCTTTACGGCTTTGATAGGAGCTGTGTTAGGGATGTGCGGACCGCGGCAGAGGTCGGTGAAGTCACCCTGTGTATATGTGGTGATGTGGCCGTCCTCGAGTTCGCTGATAAGTTCACATTTATATGTCTCGTTGCGGTCGCCAAACATCTTCAGGGCATCAGCCTTTGAGATGTCTTTGCGCACGATAGCTTCCTTGCGTGCAACGAGTTCCTGCATTTTCTTCTCAATCTTCGGGAAGTCTTCAGAAGTTATCTTGTGTTCTCCCGGGTCAATGTCGTAGTAGAACCCGTTTTCGATTGCAGGACCGATACCGAATTTGACACCCGGATATAGTTCCTGAAGTGCTTCTGCGAGAAGGTGAGCGGAAGAGTGCCAGAAAGCATGCTTGCCTTCCGGGTCTTCCCATTTGAATAGCTCGATGGTTGCGTCCTCGTTGACAGGACGGGATATATCCCAATCCTGACCGTTGATTTTGGAGGCGAGCACGTCGGCTGCAAAGCGTGGACTAATGCTCTCAGCTATTTGAAACGGGGTCACGCCTGCTTCAAACTCCTTTTTCGATCCGTCTGGAAAGGTTATGGTGATCATATTGAATATGTTCTTTTTGTTAATTTAATTAGTTGTCAATCATACGCTTAGAGAGTCCAAAAGCGGCATTGGACCATTCTTGGGCGAGATTTAACGCGCAAAGATACAAAAAAAATCACAAATCCACAAATATTTATGTTGCTATTTGTTTATTAAGAATAAATTATTAAATTTGCGGTATGGTAGCAATCGTCCTTTTAGGGACGCACGGCTCGTGCGTCCTCTGCGAATCAGATCGTAATCAGGACGCACGAGCCGTGCGTCCCTAAAAGGACAAAGAATAACTCAACGTATAAACGATTAAAGAATTATACACATATGATTAAAGAAGAAGTAAAAGCTCTCCTTGAAGAGTATCTCGACGCTCCTGAGGCTTGGAGCGACAACATGATGATAGAAGTAGACCCCAAGACTCTCGACTGCCGTCTTTATGACGAGGATGACACCGACATTGAATCCTCAGATAAGGACTACTGGGAAGTGATGGAACTTCTGCAAATGGCATCCGACGACTCAGGAGCCTGGGAAATCGACCCGGAAGCTCTCGACGAGCTTGCTGCCACATATCAATATCAGTAAATTCTAAACCTTCAACTTTCTCCAAAAGAGAGTTGAAGGTTTAGAATTTAAAGTCAAGGTAAAGGCGTGGGAACGGAAGCTATGAAATTTGTATATGTCGGATTTTTATGCTAAATTTGCAGAAAAGAAGATAATTATGGATGATTCACGTAGATACCCCATAGGGCAGCAGAACTTTCGCGTATTGCGTGAAGGCGGATCGTTTTATGTTGATAAGACCTCTTATATCGATAAGATTGCCAAAAATGTTACCAAGTATTGGTTTCTTGCACGTCCTCGTCGTTTTGGGAAGAGTCTTTTCCTGTCTGCTCTTGAATATTTCTACAAAGGAGAGCGTGAACTTTTCAAAGGCCTTTTCATAGATACGGTTGACTGGGACTGGGAGCCATATCCGGTGCTGCGTCTCGACCTTAACGTTGAGAAATACAAAGAGCCAGGGGTGCTTGATAAGGTGCTTAATAATTATTTCATGAATTGGGAGCAGAAATATGGCCTGCCGGTCAAAGATGAGATACTTTCAGTTAGATTTAAGAATATCATCGAAGCTGCGCATCTGAATACCGGACGCAAGGTAGTCATCCTCGTCGATGAGTATGACAAGCCATTAGTCAATAATCTCAACCATGAAGAGAACTTTGAGCATTATCGTGTGAAGCTGGCATCAGTCTATTCCAACTTCAAGAGTTCTGCAGAGCATATACAGCTTGTGTTTCTGACAGGTGTGAGCCGTTTCAGCAAACTGAGCGTCTTCTCAGATCTGAACAATCTCAACGATATCACCTTTGATAACGATTTCTCCGATATATGCGGCATAACAGAACTTGAGCTTCTTGATAACTTCCGTTCAGGTATCCAACGATTTGCAGAGGATAATGGCATTACATTTAAAGAGGCTTGCCGGGACCTTAAGAGCAATTATGACGGCTACCGATTTGCAAAGAAGGGGAGTGATATCTATAATCCATGGTCTGTCCTCAGCTGTCTGTCAAAAAGGGAAATCTCCAACTTCTGGAGCAGAACAGGAGATCCGACCATTATAGCGGAGGCTTTGAAGAAAGCAAACGTAGACCTTGAGAAGACCTTGAATTCCCGCTTTCGCTTCCGCGTTCTCGAAGGAATGGATCTGAAGAATGTTGATCCGACAGCGTTGCTGTATCAAGCCGGTTACCTGACTATCAAAGACTATGACTCCCGGACTGACTCAGTAACTCTCGGAGTGCCAAATAAGGAGGTTAGGGACTCCCTGTTTGAGAATCTTGTTCCGCTCTACATAAATGTGAAGCGCGTCTCGCCACTCGGTGTGGTATTTGATATAATAGACGACATTCATGAAGGTCATCCAAAAAAGATGGTAAAGGATTTGGATATATTTCTTTCGGGGATACCATATGAGATGAAGATGGAAGATGAGAATAATCTCCATAATGCCATCTACATTCTTCTGACTCTGATTGGGACGGAGACCGAGACAGAGGTTCATACGTCTGACGGAAGAATAGATCTCGTTGTGAAGAGTCTGGACTACATCTATATTATTGAGTTGAAGTTCGACAAGTCGGCACTGGAAGCGATGGCTCAGATAAAGGAAAAAGGCTATCACCTGCCATATAGCAACGACTCACGACACATTATTCTTATTGGCCTTAATTTCTGTTCCAAGACTCGGCATCTTGAAGAGCCTCTGATTGAGGAAGTATCCTAATAACGAAAAAGATTAAAAAAGAGTTGCAGAATCATCTGCAACTCTTTTTGTGTCCGAAATGAGACTCGAACTCACATGAGCGAAAGTCTCCAGTCTTTACAAGGTTAAAAGTAGCGAATGATGTGTTGAAAGCTAAGGCCACGTCTCATAAAAAAATGGGGGCTTAAAAGATTTGATAATGGATGTGTGTCAGGAATAAAATAATGGAGAGACGTATTGTTGTCCCAAGTTTCAGGAGCATATAATTGTAGGTTTTGGAGATCAAGATCTACGTATCCTTTAGTTGTCTTTAAATAGGCTTCATGAGGGTCTCTAGTTTTTATAGCATTGAATATAGGCACCCACCAAGTTATGATGTTTTGCGGATACGCCAATACGGAGATTAGCATAAAAATGCAAATAATTATGTTTTTTTTTCATTTTTTGATTATTTTATTCGTAAATGTATTCTTATTGTCCTTGCATACTACTAAATAAATTCCTTTTGCAATATCTGACAGATATAGGGTATTTGTATCATTTTCTTTGCGAATGAGGTTTCCCGCAAGGTCGAAAACGTTAATATCCATTTGCCGATTTAGCGATATCTTTTCATTGTCCCACTTAAATGATGGTTTGTTTTGAATGGTGTTTATATTATTGATATTTCCAAGAGTTTGGATCCTATCTAAAATCAATGTGTCTGTAATATAGTCAGTGGTGCATATAGTATCGCTATGAACATAGCCGAAGTTGTTTATCGCGGCAACCTTGACGAATTCGCCCCAATCTGCATCATAACCAATTTTTTTATTGTCTTCTGCTTCAAATTCGCGGATAGCAGTGAACCAATAAGGCGGTCCAAAAAGAAAGCTATAAGTAAAATATAACCAGTATCTGTCAGCATCTTTTGACTCAACTTCAAAGGAAAAATCACCATTTGGGTATATCATGTCATCCTCCCAATTGTATTCATAAGTAAATACGATATCACTTAATAAAGGTTTGGATGGCAGGAGACCCCATTTGAAATACATTTCGTCCAGGTTCCCGTTTTTATCATTGAAAGACAACCTAAAAATGAAAAAATCTCGGTTACTCTCAGGATCATAATCCCTGAAGGCTTCATTCCAGTTGAAATTTTTTGGTTCGATAATGCAATATCCGGGGTATGCCTCCAAACAGTCAATTTTCATGAAGTTTTCTTTATTGTTTAGAATCTCTATTTCCCATTCTCCCTTTGTTGTTGGATCCTCAAGGAAGAAAGAAATTGGGGCAGGGGAAGTTACACCATCATTGATGCTTAATTTATAACCATCCTGAATTGCGATTCGAGATACCATCTCAGAGGCATCAAGAGAAAAGTGCATGCTATATATGACACTGATTAAAACAGTAAACACATATCTATTGCTCATTTTTTTATTATTTTATAAGTTTTTGTATTTCCATTTTGTAATGTGTGCTTGATGATCCACAGTCCAGTAAGGTTTAAGGTGTGAATCTCTGATAAGTCTTTGATTCGACTGATGAAATTTCCTGTTGATTTTTGATGTCGCAAATTTAGGAAGAATATAAAAGAAATCCTAATAAAAAATAATCTGACAATCTTTCATAATTATTTGTACGTCATTAACTAGCAATGGTTCATTGGAGTGTAAGATGGCACTAATCTTACATGTTCTTAAGTGCTTGACAGTTGGGTTTTTAT